>NZ_KE332512.1:912681-920050 GCF_000412995.1 Treponema vincentii F0403
CGAAACGGCACGCATTTTAAAACAATTAGGCGATTCCGTACAAAAGATAGCACAGGCAACCGGTCTCTCCCAAGCAGAGGTGGAAGCGATAAAATCGTAACATACCCGGAAGTTTTTCACGATTATATTTCTTTTTATTATTCATAAAATCTCCGGTATTTTACTACTCTACCTTTTAACAATCAATCCTAAAATTTTTTCCATTGGATCAAAATCTCTATCATTGTGTATTAATGGAAATCCGTTTTCTATACAAAATGTTGCGATTATAACATCTATTGTTTTTCTTACTGTGATGCCCTGCTTTCTCAATTTCCTATAATTATTTGCAGCTTGTATTGCAATTTCCTTTCCCAGAAAATCTCTGTATTCCAGACTATCCATAATGTGCTTTGCCATGAGGTATTCTCTATCGTTTTTAAATCCTTGTAAAAATTCAGTTATTATTATATCACCGGTTACGACTCTGTTACGGATTAATTCATTATCCAACATATCGGTATGAGGTGCATCAATCCCTTTTACATAATCAATCCAAACCGATGTATCTGCGACAATCATTTATCAAGCCTCATTTTTTCCAAATCACCATCCCAAAATAGTTTCCCGCGGAAATTTCTTATGCTTGCTTGATTTTTTAATGTTATTAAAAGTTTTAAAGCTTCTTCAACCGTTTCTTTTTTTGTTTTATAACCTGAAGCATGCAAAGCCTCATTCATTAAGGTATCATCAATAACAATATTTGTTCTCATAACAACTCCTCCTATGTGTATATTTTAATATAATTATACACATACTTTGATAAAAAAACAATATTATTATTGATCAATTATTCTGTTTCCGAAAGCCGAATTACCTTTAAGAAAATAAAAGCATTTTTCATTTCCTGATAAGATTGAACATCAATCAATACCGCGCGTGATTCTCCGTTTAATAAAACAAAAAAAGCCGATAAGCGAACGCCCACCGGCTTTTACGTTTTTACTTTCTGTCGACCTTTTTCCATTTATTCATCGAGCCATTTGCCGAACTCGATCGTGTTACCAAGGCAGCCGAGCACCGGCCGGCCGGCCGTATCAAAGCCGAAGTTTACCTTTTTGAACTTAAGTCCACCACCCTATGCAGGAGTAACAGTCGGTACGGTCATCATGCCCATTCTCCGGTTACAAAACCGTCCGCATCAACCATGGCTTGTACGGTTCCGATGCTGCTGGCTGCATCCATACCTTTTGCAACGGCAAGTTTTACCGTGTCGATACCGTAGCCTCCAAGCGGATCCTAACATCCGTTTAACTTGTAATCAGCCTTATTTCTGCCGCTATTAGGTTGACGTGGAGTCGGCTATTTATTCTTTTTATCCCTTGGGTATAGAATTAAATCATTCCACATTGTATGATATCCATCAATTAAAATTAATATTGAAGCATAGAAAAACAAAATTATTCCCCCCCCCCATATGATAAGCTTAATTATGTTACTATCTATTATTGACAGCTGATTTAATAATTGACAAGATAATGTCATGGAATCTTTTTTTTACCAATGAACAAATCAATTAGAAGGAATAAAATTACAGACATTACAATATTTGTTCTCCTAGATACTTCTTTTTCACATTTATAATATTCATTCACTCTATCTAATTTATATTGATTTTTTTCTAACAAGGCTTCACAGTAAAGTGAATAAACTTTTATATAATCAGCATCATCCTGTTGTTGTTTATTCATTTTTTTTAAGGTATTCCTACCCAATATTTTGAATAATAATTTATATATTCCAAATTTTATAAAAGGGATGATCAAAGAAACTATAAAACAAAAACTAATTATGTATTGGATCAGATACTTAATATTTTCGTGATTAATAATACTGATAAAATCGATTGATAGGATTGATTCCTCAAATTCAAATATTAAATAACTATCTAAAGATAAGATAAAAGCTAATAGCACATATAAATACTTTAAATCAAACAACTTACCGACTAACAATAAATTATTTTCGATTATTTCTTGATTATTTTTTTTCATACTATTTTTTTACCTCAGCCCAAAATACTCGACCAATATCCATTTAACTTGCTATGATATCCATCGATACTTTCTAATCATACCCAGCAGATACATCAATAGAGTTGTAAGGCCATTTCAATATTTGTTCAGAACCGTATTACCTCATTATAGTAATGACAGGCCGAAATGATTGTTAAATACTTACGGGGAATAAAACCAAGAGGAATTCGCTACAAAAGCTTCACATACTGGAGCTTTTTTTAAACCGTTAATCAATGAATGTGCAATATTTTCACCATGAACATCATTATCTGATGATGTTATTGGACTATATATAATCGATTGATGCCACGCATCGATTATCTGTGTGCTTCTTTTTGGATTAACTGGATTCCGAATTGCTTCACAAACATTAATTTGAATTATTCGTGTCTTTCCTTCAGCAATATGAAACGATGTCGATGGATCCGGTCTAAATAATTTCCAATCGCAAGAAAGATTCCTATCCATAAAAAGAGAAATCGGAATTTCTAGTTGTCCGTCTGGAAATGCTGCTGGATTACAATAGCGAAAAAGGATTTCTCCATCAGGTATTTCAGCATTCGGTTGGTAGTTCATTAAGTAGCCTATACTGAGAAATTATTTTATTAGCGTCCATATTTTCCGTAATTGAAGAATAGTAATCATAATACTTTAAATCAATATCAATGGTACCTTCATTAAATATTGAAACATACATAGCATTATTTTCATTGATATGTAACTCAAAACAAATTCCTCCGCTCGGTATAGGCCCTATAATTATTTTAGGGATTGGAAGATTTCTTTTGTTGAATATTAATCGCGTAAGATCTAATAGAAACCTTTTTCCAACAGAAAGAGAAGCTTGACTTGGAATTTCTGATTTACCATTAATCCAGTTTTTATTTAAACTAGAGAGACTATCGAGATATTTTTCTCTATTCATTAATAATCGAGCAAAATTTTGCTTTTCAACAATAGCCCAATTATCTTCTGTTTTAATTTTCTCGAAAAAAGAAATCTTTGAATTTTGGTAAATAGGTTCTAAATTATTGTCGAAAAAAGAAACCTTTGGACTTTGATAAATAGGTTTTAATCCATTTTCAAAAAAAGGAAGTTTCGAACTTCGGTAAATAGGTTCTAAATTATTCCCCAAAAAAGAAAAATTGGATAAAGTACTATTTAGAGTGATTGTTCCATTAAGTAAGTTTGTCATAACCATTCGCCCTTTAGATATTCAGTAAAAAGGCCATCAAAGATAAATGATTGTTTCTTATGAGCTTCTTCAAACCATGTTGGAAAAGTAAAACCTTGCAAATTTCCTCGTAATACAGTTTCTATTTTAATTACTTGACTTCCTTGTATTGAGGTGGCGGTATTAATATTAAGCAGTCCAAATCCGTTCAGATCACTATCTTCATAAGTATACCTAGCAAATAAATTATTGTAACCTTCTTTTGAAAAAATCGGTGGAGTAGAAATATTTATAATGTCCTTAACTTTGCTTAATTCAGGAATATATTTCTGCCATTCAATTCTATCTCCATAGGATAGGTCAACCATACTGATATCTTCATACATACCAATATCCAACGTTTTTTCAATAGTATCTAAAATACAAACAAATTGTCCATATACAGCATTATATCCTATGTAATTGCCAACAGGCTCTGAGTCATTTCTAATCCAGTTTAAATAGACACTGTTCGATTGAATTTGTAATAACCACTTATTATCAGAAGATCGACGGCGTAATAAAAAAGGTCCAGTTAATAACGGATCTAAATTTGAAACTAACTGGAATCCATCGAGATTTTCAATTACCAATGGTGAGAGTATTTCTAAGAATGGAAATCGATCTTTAAAATAACCATTCAAAACAAAAATATCATCAGAAGACAGCTTCTGTTTTGCATATACAACACCAAATATAACTTCTGAAATAGGAGCTTTTGAATATTTCATATAGTTCCTCTTTAATTATTCTATCATAATAATGCCTTATGATATAAAAACTAAAACAAAATCACTTCCGCATTGATCTGTTTCGAACCATTTATGACTATGACATTCTTTTGTCGATAACGTCCCGCAAGAGCAACCTTAACGCTACTTATATTATACCCAATAACTTGTTTTTTCAACTAGCTATTCTATTATTTTATTATTTCGTCCCCGCTTCCCACACCGTCTCAAAAACGCCTCATATTTCCGGCGCCACCGCCCGGCAAGCACTGCTCACCGGGATTTTGGTAACCATCTTATTACTCAAGTATTGCCGTTTCCAATCCTCCGGTTGTACCGTATCCAAGCATTACAGACTGTACGTTTGACGCATTCTTTTTGATACCTACACCAACCGTATAATCGAGCGGAATTTTTTTAGTAGGAATAGTCATTGCCTCCCATGTACCTGTGTATTTATCATTTTTTACACCGTCCGCAATATTTGCAGCAAGCTCATATTTGCCCTGATCATTCTTCTTAACTATAGGCTTGGTCTGTGCAAGATAGGCAACTCGAACGGAATTTGAAGTACGGGTAAACGAACTCATGTAGTAAGAAATATAGGGAACATATTTCTCCTCCGTTCCATCTTCAGTAACTGCTCCGGTAGTTTCATCGACCTTATACTTTTTAAATGTTGTTTTTGTGTCCGAAACTTCGATACTGATATTCGTACCGACCGACAAATAGCTATCCACAGAACATACTACCGGATTTGCATCGTATTTAGAAAGATACGCATACTTTAAGTCACCGTTTTGCGCAGAATAATACGCAATATGAATACCGCCGTCTTTATCTGCAACCAAGTCCACATACCACCCGACAAAGCCGGTATCAATAACCTTTACAGCAGACCAAGAGCTATAGCTGGACGCTGATGTGCTATATTTATACACCAGCCTTTGATTCTGTGAATCATACCATGCAACAATAGCTCTGCCGGCATCAGCCCCTTCAGGGACAACACCCACCGCTACATAGGGACCGGCAGTCTCTCCTGAAGCAATTTCAACCGCCCCGGCAGCAGAACCGCCGTTTGTGTTATTATGATTGCCTAACGCCCCGCCGAAAGTTAGCTGAGTATCGGTAGCAGGATTCCCGGAAACAGTACCGTATCTGAATTTTACCTGATTAGCGGAAGCATCATAATAGGCAGTATACACCTTGCCTGATCCGTTTGTTGCAATTTTGGGGCTTACAATACGGTTTGAGTTAAATACAGAACCGTTGAATGCATTTTCCAAAGCAACTTTCTTATAACCATCGCTATATGCCATGCGCGCATAAGGGGAGGTATCAGGATTTCTATCCTTACGCAAGATGTTATAATCATCATAATATGAAACAATTCCCGGCTTAGTTTTAGAGTTCCACGCATAAAAACCAAAGTTTGCATACGCTCCATTACTTTGATTTCCACTAGAACCGCTGTCACTGTTCATAGCTGCACCGTATATTTTACCGGTATTGTCAACTGCTATGCCTGTGTCGTACCACTGGGTAAAGGAATAGTCAATTCCAAAATCCGTTCCGTTTAAATTCATCTTTACCGCTTGAGCCCCGCTTCCGTATACAAAGCCTACGGTTTGACCGGAGTCTTTACCAATACGCATTGTCGGATACCGAACGCCTGTATCAGTATTTACTGCATTAAACTTCCACACATGCAGCTTTGTGTCATCATTCAAGAGGTCGTTGTTTGCATTATTGGGCTGCATATTGTAGACGGCGTTGCTGTTTATGTTATTAATACTTTTAACACTGTCTACCGTAACATCCAACTCTCCCGATTGAGCAGAGCTGCTCAATTTAACCTTAATTTCATTTGTAGTCGGAGTACCGCTAATTGTTCCGATAGATACAGGTACGGTCGGACTACCGCCGGATTTTAAGTTAAAGCCCTTCACGGTTATTGTTTCATCATTCCGTACAGGATATGCACCTGTTGCCGATCTATTAAATACGGATGGGTTGGAACTATATGCAGTATTTAATTTGGTCGTTATCCCCGTAATATACGGCACGACATCCACCTTGCGTGTTTTTTCAGCGGCATTGGTCTGGGCTGTATCTTTTACCTTTATCGCAATGGTTTTATCAAGGCCGACGCCGCCGCTTATCTTTGCGGTGTTCCAATCGAGCTGCCACTTAACGGTATGGCCGGTTTCCACACTAAAGTCACTCGAGACAATACTGAAATGCCATCCGTCTGTACCAAAGTTCCCTGTATCCGAGAACGAACCCGACGTATAAGTCGCAAGCTTCGTTTCCGCTCCTTCAGCTGCTCCGGCTATGCCGGTAAACGTAAAGTCGTCGATTTTTGCCCAAATTTCCGTGATAACCTGATCGTCATGGGCAGTACCGGTAATGCTGATTTTGCCGGAAACCTTATCGTCGCTGTCCATAAGTCCGCTTGAAGCCGAAAAATTGCTCGGCAAATCGGTTCCTATTTCGATGTGTCCGTTATCGCGGCTGTTTCCGTATAGGCTGTTTTCGCTTTCGGAAACCCACTTAAACGGGTCTATCGTATTGGTTGGTGCAACTCTGTCCTTCGTATCGACGATAACGTCAAGGGTAAGTTCCGCCTCCCAGTTATTGGAATCCCGGATTGTCAAAAGCAGCTTACGCTTTTTCGGAGTCGTATCAAGATTTTCACTTTGACCTATTTTAGTAAAATCGGCTGCACCCAATTCAATGACTCCGGTTGTGGGTAACTCTGTCAATCCTTTTACAGACATACCGTTTGTTACACATTTCAACGTGTACTTCTTAGTACCGCTTCCGCCGCCGGTTACGATTTTAATTTGAGACTTATCATTTTTAAACCTAAACTCACCCGCATCGGCTTTACCGTGCCAATCGTATTTTTCACTGTCGATACCATCAGGATTTGCTGCGTTATATGTCAGCGCCAATGTTTTCGTTTCAACCGTGGAACCGGCATTTGCAATAGTTTCGTTCCGGTTAAGGTCCGTTCCCAGCTCTACAGAACTTATCGTTAAAGAATTCTTTTTAAGCTTGACACCTACTTCAATGGGAGCGTGCTCATTATTTGCACGGTCAATCGGTGTAATAACGATTTTTCCCGCACCGTCTGCAAAGCTGTTTACATTAATCTCACCCTTCCATGTTACAAAGTTGACATCGCCGTTACCGACATCCGTTTGCACGCCGCTCGGAAACTCTAAAGTCACTTCGGTTGCAGAAGGATCGTCATATTTTACTTTAACCTTTTCAACTCCCGCGCCTACGTCGTATGCGGCTCCGAATACGCCAACCTTGCCGCTGCCATCCGGCCGCAAATATTCAATAGGGCTGTAGAT
>NZ_KE332512.1:923980-929112 GCF_000412995.1 Treponema vincentii F0403
TACAATCAATGCAAAAGATGCTATGCGATTCTTTTTCATACGTTTTTCCCCCATTCGTTCAGTAAACATTCAGTAAACGTATCCGCCTCAAATATCGGCAGAACTAATCCGGAACTTTAAAAATTAACTTTTATAGCTTCACTTTATTTCGATAGATGGGTGATTCTTAGAGGGCGGTACAACACCGCATTATTACTAAATACCGCTTGATATATACCTGATAATTTAGGGCTTTGTCAAGCAGAAGATTACCGGCAGGAAATGACTGCCGGCTTTTCCGAGATTCCTGAAACTGCTCGTAATTTATTATTACCGATTGTTATCATCTTTTCCTCTAAAAAAAGCCGGCAAGCGAGTGCCTACCGGCAAAGTACCGCCGCCCCCTCTTTTTCAAGAGCAAGCAGGCGGTTATATTACGATTCCAAGTCTTTACTTCTTTTGCGCGGTTTCGATAGTCCCCTCTTCAATAACATAACCCAATACCGGATTTGAAGTACCATTGCCGTAAACATTTCCATTTTCTGTTCCGGAACTAGAACTTCCTGTTTTACCTTCGGTCAACTTTCCATCCGTTTTCTTTTTCCAGACACCGACATTAACCTTATTACCTGCCGCATAGGTATCGTACGCCTTTGGGGTTGGCACAACCGAAACTTCCCACTTGCCGGTGTAGTAATCGTTTTTAGCTCCTGCTTCCAATACTGCACCGTCTTTTAAATACGCAAGTTTCGGAACGCCTCCCCCCTGCATAAAGTAACCTATGTAGGGAATCGGTTTACCGTTTATATCATTTGCAACATCGATGGTAAGGCGGCTGCCCGTCAGCGAGTACGAATCAACAATGTATTCCGTAAATGTGCCGCTGTAGGAAGCAGAATAGGCATAAGCCAAATCGCCGGAACTGGTTGTATAAGCCAAATGGATACCTCCACTCCTATCAACTGCTAACTGAACATCCTGCCCGCCTGAAAAATTAACTGAATCATTATCAGTCCATGCGGTTGTAACATCAAGAGCAGTCTTATACTTCAGTTTGAGTTGTCTGGGAGCCGCATCGTAATAGGCAAGAACTACGGCTTTATCACTGGTAGCAGTTCCTGCAGCATTAAACTCCGATACTACTCCCAAAGCCACGAAAGGCGTACTGCCATTTACAATTATTTGGTAGTTTCCTGAATTAGAATCTTTCGGATTTGCCAGCGGAGTAGATATATTCACAATTTTATTCTTCGTTCTAAACCGCAATTGCTTCTTCAGTAAATCATAATACGCTATGTAGACATTCTGACCGGCTGCTATAGCAGGAGACTGAATACGGTTTTTATTGATATTGCCATCGCCAAGACCGATACTTTCAAACGCTATACCACCCCAACCTTTATAATTTGCATCCGTATGATCATAGGATCCACTGGGATTTACTTCAAAGAAGGTTGCAAGACTGCATGTGTCAGGATTAAGGCTTGTATTTACGTCAGTACCGGAAGCAATACCATAGCTGGTACCGTCCGGACCGTATGCAAATCCGACATTCTGATATAAGTCCCAGTTTTTTTGGAAAATAGTATAGCTTTTTGAGCTACTTGCCATACTGAACCAAGAGGTACCATTTGCAAAGGCAAAACCTATTCTACCGTTATTTTCAGCATCGGGATGTATCTTCATCATCGGATACGTAACGGATGCATCCTTTGATTTTACCGCCTCGCTGTTAAACTGCCACACATCCAAGTACACATCATCGGTAAGCCTATCGTTGTTTGCGGTTTTTACTCCCTTGTTATACGGCTTGTCGTTGTTATTTGTATTGTTGATTGCGGCAATAGTACCTACCGTCGCCGTCAGCGCACCGCTTTTTGCATTAGCAGAAAGCGTCAATTTCCATGAGGAACCGTCTGCACTAAGAGTTCCACAGCTAACGCCTCCAACCGTACAAGCAGCTCCGGTAAGATTAAACCCATGTACTTTTATCGTTTCGCCGTCTTTAACGGGATAGCGTCCCAATGCCGTACGTGCATAGAGATCGGGAGCATTACCACCGAGGTCGGAAAGAGCAGTGGTGAGACCGGAAACATACGGTACGACGTCGACCCGCCGCGTTGCGGATACGGCATGTGAAGTTTCCGTAGATTCATCTTTTACCTTTATCGCAATGGTTTTATCAAGGCCGACGCCGCCGCTTATCTTTGCGGTGTTCCAGTCAAGCTTCCACTTAACGGTATGACCGGTTTCTACACTCAAGTCATTCGAGACAATACTGAAATGCCATCCGTTTGTATCAAAGTCCCCTATATCTGAGAACGAACCCGACGTATAAGTCGCAAGCTTCGTTTCCGCTCCTTCAGCTGCTCCGTCTATGCCGGTAAACGTAAAGCCGTCGATTTTTGCCCAAATCTCCTTGATAACCTGGTCATCATGGGCAGTTCCCGTAATACTTATTTTGCCGGAAACTTTATCGTCCATATCCATAAGGCCGCTTGTCTGGTTAAAAACGGTTGTATTTAAATCGGTTCCTATTTCGATATGTCCGTTATCGCTGCTATTGCCGTACAGGCTGTTTTCCGTTTTTGAAACCCACTTAAACGGATCTATCACGTTTGTAGGTGCAATTCTGTCCTTCGTATCAACGATAACATCAAGTTCCAGTTCCGCCTTCCATGTATTGGTACCGACTGATAAACCGGCCGCGGAATCCCAGAGTGTCAAAAGCAGCTTACGCTTTTTGGGATTAGTCGTATTAAGATCATCGCTTTGACCTATTTTAGTAAAAGCAGCCGCATCCAGCGTAATGACGCCTGCCGATAATTCGGTTAATCCGTGTACATCCTGACCGTTTGTTAAACATTTTAGCGTATACTTTTTAGTTCCGTTCCCGCCGGATATATCCACTTTAATGTGTGATGTCGCATTTTTAAACCTAAAGGCATCCGCATCGGCTTTACCGTGCCAATCGTATTTTTCGCTGTCGATACCGTTAGGTTTGTCGGCATCATAGGTCAGAGCCAAGGTTTTGGTTTCAACCGTAGAACCGACATTCTCAATAGAACCATTCCTGTTGATATCCGTCCCTAGTTCTACACCGGTGATTTTTAACAGATTTTTCTTCAGTTTTACATCTACTTCAATGGGAGCGTGCTCATTATTTGCACGGTCAATCGGAGTAATGATGATTTTTCCTTTACCGTCGGCAAAGCTGCCTACATCGATCACGCCTTTCCATGTTACAAAGTTGACATCGCCGTTCCCGACATCAGTTTGCACGCCGCTCGGCGACTCTAATGTAATTTCGGTTGTAGAAGCGTTGTTATAGTTTACTTTGACCTTTTCAACTCCCGCGCCTACGTCGTATGCGGCTCCGAATACGCCAACCTTGCCGCTGCCATCCGGCCGCAAATATTCAATAGGGCTGTAGATAAGATAACCCTTTGTGGGATGTGCCGGAGCGGAGTAAAGCGTAACCTTGCCGATACTTCTGTCGAAGCCGGTAATTGCAATATCCTCGCCGGAAGCAAAAAACTTCGTTGACGTGTTGATATTTGTTTTTCCTATCAATGCAGGGTCGGTAAATGAAGTCTCGCTCACCTGTATGGTACCCGACGAAGCTATTTTTGTACCGAAGGCAGCCGTAGGAGTGCTATTATCATACTTCAACGAGAATGAAGCTTGAGCAGTTAAGCCGTCTATCTCCCCCTGCTTTTTAGCCTTTATGGTAACATTAACGGTAAATCCATTATTGCTTCCGGGATTTGTCGTCGTTTTTAACGGAATATGCATTTTATAATTTTTGGCAGTAGTAGTGGACGGCACCGAACTTTGCGTAAACCACGCCTTACCTGAATTGTTAATATTTGAACCGGTTATTTGACTATCATCTTTCAATGTAATAGTCGATGCTCCGAAGTAGCTGCCCGATATATCAATTTGTTCTATACCGGCATCATGCGCCAAATCCGCACATAGATACAAATTATCGCCCTTTATCCACATATTCGAAACATAGTCCTGATTTTCAGCATCAAAACCGGAAGGAATAGCCGTACCAATTTTAGCTTCGGTTGCAACTTTCATACCGGTAATGGTCGGCGCCGCTTTATCGACGACAATTTTTACCGGCTCTGTCCACTGTCCCGGCTCAGGCGTCGGTTTATTATTCTTACCGCGCAATCTAAACCAAATAGTTCGTTGTGTGCCGGTTGAAGGCTCAAATTCTTTATTTCCGTTGATTTCCACAGACCAATACGGGTTTCCGGCCAAATATGAGGTTAACTGCTTCCCATCGGGACTAGGACACCAGTTGATTGTGCCGAACGTAGCATTTTGATTAAAATCCGGATTGCCGCTGCCGTCTTTCTTATCGGTAATTTGAATCCACACGGAACCGACCGTTCCCGCCGCAGGATTGGGTACGCTGACTGTTCCCGAAATACGGATCGTACCGCCTAAAACTTGATTCGCGTCAGGCGATAATACGGTAATTTCCGGGATATCTCCGTTCGGGTCTACTCTTATTGTTTTGGTGATAATAGCGGTATTGCCTTTTTGCGTACTTTCCCCTGCCTTATCTTCCACTAAAAAGAAGACCGGGATGTCATATAGTTCCACGCCCGCTGCGAGTCCCTCTACCTTTTTACCGAGTGCTTGAGCTTTTGCTTTTTGGGTAATATTATCGGTGCCGGTAAAAGGGATATCCCATGAATCACCCGATAAATCAAGCGGTTTCCATGCCGAAGACGTTTCGGCAGGTTTTACCGTTATATCGCCGGAATTTTGCTTACCGGCAATATATTTTATGCTTTTTACACCGCTGGGCGTATCGACAGCCGAACCGCGCATAGTAAAATCACCGCTTTGGCTTCTCGACAAATTGGGGCTTAGTATTTCCACCACCGGCGCCTTTTTATCGACGGTAAAATCGGTACTGTCTGCATCGGTAGCACCTGAACCTGCTTTAACTAAAAAGTATATTTTATGTTCGCCGTCGGCAAGACCGCTTATATCGATTGTAGCCTTATATTTCGGATCGCTCGGGTTGGGAGTAGCCTTTGTCAGCTTCTTTGTAGTGTCGGGACTTGCGGCATTCACTTCCGCATCTATATTGTAATACACTTCCCCCGTTGAATCTATGCCGGTAA
>NZ_KE332512.1:930332-936136 GCF_000412995.1 Treponema vincentii F0403
ACGGTGATTGATTCGATGCCGTCGTCATCGCTTGCCGTCCCCTTTAACACAAAGGAACCGCGTATCGGCGTCTCCCCCGCATCAGGGTACGTAATTTCCCCTTCCGGCGGGACAATATCTATTTGGCCGCCTAAACCGATATTCGGCCTACAGGTAAAGCCTGTAATAGCCGCTAATACAATCAGTACAAAAGATACTGCACGTTTCATCTTTTTCATAAGCCTTTTTTCTCCACTCCATGTAGCAAGCGTTTTTAATACACAGACGTGCTGTTAAAAACGCATTTCTATATTGCTCCTGCGGCGACGCATCTATGCCACAACAGTGTTTTTTACCGTCGTGCGTTCCCGTCAAATCAGTAATGGCATGATCGGCATAACTTTCTGTTATCCCGCTTCCCGTATCGGCAGCAATAGCGCAAAACTTTAATGTTGCTAGTTGATAAACTTTTTGTACGATTACGTTTTACAATTACGCTTATAGATGACTTTTAGAGGACGGCGCAATACCGCATAGATTACTAAATATCACCTGATGTATACCGATAATACTCCGCTTTGTCAAGCGGGCATTTGCAGCAGATATGGTTGATTCGGCTTCTCAATGTACAACAATGGAATCTGTATCCCTCAGAAACAAAATTTGCGCCGGAACAAAATAGCCGACAATTTTTTTGGGATATTTTTATGGATAAAAGAACAGTACCGCCAAAAAAGATAGTACAAAAAAGGCACCGCCGTTAAAAAAACAAACTTTTTAACGGCGGTGGTTCCACGCAGTAGCGATGGTGTGACAGAGCCACACCATTGCAGTCAAAACTATACACGGATGTATAGTTTTGACGAACGCGAGCGTCGGGGTATGTTGATTTTACTTTACAAAAGCAATTACTTTCCTACATAGAAAGCAGCGCGGTAATCCGAATTGGTTTTAAACCCTACCGCAACAGGCATCGTACCCGTAGCATTGTAATGCTTTGCCTGTGTTTCAATGCAAATACGGCTGTTTGTAGCGCGCTCGTTAAGAGGAGCGGTCATTGTTTCCCAACCTTCCACATTCGTTCCCGTATTATTAAAGTCCATAGATGTTTTATAGGCAATGCGGATAGCATCGTACGAGTTGGGACGGGCCATATACGTAATATAGGGAGTTACACCGTCCATAGCCATATCTATAGACATACCGGAATCATCCAGTATTTCGGAAGCACCAAACGCATACTTTGTTGAACCGGTATCAGACGTATTCGTGGATTTTACGTACACAAGTTGCCCCCTTGTGTTTTGGAACGCGATATGCAGCACCCCATCACTGCCGATACATGCATTGATGTAGTCGCTTGCATTCTTACCATTCTTGTCCGAAGAAGCGAGAACGCTTTGTATCTTCCAATGATTGGGTGAACTAGGCTGTTTTGACGTACTTCTTGCAAGGCGCAAGCTTCCTGTAGCAGCATCCATGTACACTACAACAGGATATCCGTCCTTAGTTACCGTAACGGCGATGGATTCCCACACCGCATTTGAAACGGAAAGTCCGTCTTCAAAGATGTTAAGTATATACGGAGTCTTGTAAGTTGAATCGTCAGGACTTACAAATGTAAATGTCTTTTGATCATTCGGAGCCGTATCTGGAGCATCCGGTACTTTACACTCTCTATCTGTTACGTCGGTATTGCCGTCTATAACGCACCATGGGAGTGCATGGTCTCTTGTATCCGGTTTTTTACTGTCATCTACCCAGGCGAATTTTGCAGCTGCGGTTAATCTGTCATAATAGACAACGTAGATGTTATCGCCGGAACGTACGACCCGTATATTTTTAAACTGCTGCAATTCATTATCGTAGGTAAACAGCTCAAACCGATATCCCTTATAATCACGATATATCTTGGGTGCATCTTTATCATAGAGGTATATACCGCCCGCATTCCCGGAGTCTGTATCATTCCATGGGTAGTTTTTCTTTGTTCCGTCTGTGTTGGTTATACTTGTACCATTGCCCCAATCTCTAGCACTTCCGTTATGATAATTTGCAGCATAGAGTACATTTACTTCAGGATTTGGATCGCTTCCGGTAACGGTTATATCGGTTTCTTCCGGCGGATCGTATACGTGAAGCACCTGTTTTGTACCGCCCCCTGCTGCTATCACAGCATCATTTCCCGTAAATGCATCTGAATAATACACATCCGATTTTGAATAATTACTGAACGAAGCATACAGCTTACCGTTACTATCTTTAGTCATTGCAGGGTAGATGGCATTTTTACTGCCTTTAAACGTATCCTGTGCATTTACACGCCAAATATGCACAAATCTATCGTCGGAATGTTTCGCGGTTCCGTATGTATCGGATTTTTCCATATTACTTTCGGTATACGCATTTGTATTATTCACCGCAGCAACACCGTTTACTACAAGATGCAGATACCCGTCTCTTGCCGTATCCGGCACTTTAAAGGTAAAACTCTTCTTATCACTACTTAATGTCAGACTCTCCATTTCAACTGGAAAAGAACCGCTTCCGTCTTTATTTGCGGTAATCTTTAAAGAGGGGGTGCTTCCGTCCAAGTTAAAGCCTGTAAGCGTGTTGCCTGCTTCCCCGCGGAGTAAGGGTATGGCACCGCTTCGCGCTCTGTTTGTATTGTACGTACTGTTTCTGCTGACACTCGTAATATACGGCACCACGTTAACACTTATCGAAGGATTATTTGTTGTATCTTTATACAGCGTAGCAGTCACAAAACCGGTATCTACCGCATTTATAAGCTCAATCTTATTACCGGTAACTGATTTTACGCGGGTTAAGTGCTGTGCTTCACCCTTGGTAAAGAGAATAAACTGACCGGGCTTTGCACCGGCAAAATCCGCATGTTCCGCCGTATCATTAGTGTCGCGGGTTAGAGAAGAAGATGAGGAAGACGGATCGGCAGCCGAGGTTCCTGAAGAATTGGTTCCGTCATGAGCCGAAACACTGATTGTCTTTCCAAGACCTACAGACGTTTTTTCACTGTCCCATTCCAGCTTCCATTTTACATAGTAGCCGAGATAGTCGTATTTAGACTCTTCAACTTTAAACTTGATATTCTTTGAAGTATCTTCGCCTATAGACCATGTATTATTGGTGTTCGTAACGGTTATGTTTGAAGCGTTAGGAAGTGTTGCCGTAAGTGTCTTGAGCTGAACATTGTCATAGGCAAAGCCGCGTAGGGTAACTTTACCCGAAACGGAAGAGTAATCGTTGCCTAAGCTGTCAATCTTTGCAATTTCCACATGTCCGTTAGCACGGTTGTTTTGATACAGTGAGTTATCACCTTCGCCGTTCCAGTGGAACGGAAGAATGACCACCGTCGGCGGCTTAGTGTCAAGCGCATCAAAGAGCGTATTGATTTTAATTTGAGCAAAAGAACTCTTTTCAAGCGGGGCAGCACCGGCCGGTGTACAGTCGTGTGCACTATCCCACAGTTCCAAAACCAATTCTTTGGTTGTTTCGCCTGTAGTATTATCAATCGTATTCAAATTGGCTTCGCTCAACGTTATGACGCTGTCGTTGCTGATATTTTGCATATTGTGCCCGGACAAAACACTACCGTTGTATTCCAAATTATATTTTACCTGTCCTTCTCCGCCGGTAAAATTCACTTTTATTTTGGAATTATCTTTATCTTTAAAGGCGAACGCACTGCTGGTATAATTCGCGGTAAAGTCGAGATTAGCATCTACGCCTATATTCTTGAGGGCTTTGTTCACATTATCATTTGCGAACTCGGCATCACTTCCCCCTATCTTGGTAGCGAGCGTAATTTTAGAAACCTTTATCGGCTTGTTTTTTACCCGCACATCGACAGCAGGAGCGGTATATTCATTGCCGCTCTTGTCGGTTATCTTGCAATGCAGTGTTCCCTTTCCGTCTTTAAGCGAACTGAGATTTATCTGTCCTTTCCACGTAACTTGCCCACCAAGCTGCCGCGTTATTTTATTTGTATTATCGGTTTCGGTTATAATCGTGTGGGCTGTTTCCGTACTATCCACTTTAACCCATGCCTCAACTTTTGCAACACCGGAACCGTCGTCGTTTGCAACACCTTTTACGATCCACGGACTGGTTCCGTCGTTGTGTATCAATACTTCCGGTTTATAGAGGATATAGTTGTATTCTTTAGCTGTTGTCGAAGGAGTAAAACTCACCGTACTTCCCGATACGCTTGTTACCGTCAGTTCGGTATTGTCGGCTAATATTTTGCACCCCGCACCCGAAGATGTGTTTGCCCCCAAGTCCCGTAATTTGTCGGCAAGCGCAGCATTTGTAACCGAAGAATCGCCGAAGTACCCGCTGTTGATATATAAGCCCGAGCCGAAGAAACCTGTCGGGGCAATCGTATCAAACCGGAAGGTAAACGTACTATCAGATTTTAGACCGGTAGTTGTATTTTCTGTAATTTCAACCTTAATTGAAAAATCATTACCCGACATACCGCTTATATCAAGCGGTATGCTTAACGTATAGCCCGAAACACCGCTTGCAGTATAAGGGGTAAGCCACCCTGCGGGCGCCGTAACTTGCGTATACGATATACCGCCGCTCATTTTGCTTGAGGTAATTTTAACCTCTTTTATTCCGGACGGATCGGTCAATTTTGCCGTAAGCTTTTTACCGCTTCCAATCCACATATTCGTTTCGTAATTTTGTGGTGAAGAAGCTCCGGATGCATTATCAATTTTTACGTCGGTAATTACAGGTGCGTCTTTATCGACAATTATTTTTATCGGCGTTGTCCACTCGCCCAACCGATTGTTGTTCTTATTTTTTGCACGGAATCTAAAATACACATCTTGGCGCTGCGATGCTCCGTTAAACGCGCCGTTTCCGTTTATTTCAAGCCGCCAGTCAGACCCTTTTTCGCCGGGCCCGGAACCTGTTCCCGGGACACGCTGCCCGTCTCCGCCTTGATACCAATCCGCATCATATTGATTCGGTGGTGTAGTAACAGTAGTACCGAATGTACCGTCTGAGGTATTTGCGAAACTGCCGTCATGTGAAAACTGTACATATACCTCACCGACAGCGCTTGGTCCGCCGGTAACAGCACTTGCCGTACCGAAAATTTGTATAGTACCGCCGACAACAGCATCTGCTTGCGGAGAAAGAACTCTTACTACCGGCTTCGTTCCGTCAGAATTAAAAAGAATTTCTTTTGTATGAACAGTTGCATTACCAAGCATATCTTCAGTGCGGATATACAGCGGTACTTTATAGTAAGAACTCGTGCCGACTTGGGTTCCGTAAGTTGCAGGATGAGCACTCATCGTGTCCAAATCGACATCCACGTTCCACGACCCCTTTGTAGAAGTGGTCATATTCAGCCAACCTGAATCGGTGAGCGACGGTGTAGAAGGCTTTTTACCCAGTATATATTTTGTCCCTACTTCTTTAACCCCTGAGCCTGATCCATCATTAATAGTGCCCGAAATGGTGATTTTTCCGGCTTGAGGGTCGGTAGGAAGCGGAAAGCCTATATCGGCGGACGGAGCTTTTGTATCGATTGCAAAAGCGGTTTTATCCGTGTCGCTCGAACCTGATCCGTTTTTAACAAAAAAGTGAATTTCATGGTCGCCATCGGCAAGACCGCTTATATCGATTGTTGTCTTATATTTAGGATCGCTCGGATTAGAAGAATCGGCTTTTGTAAGTGCCTTTGTAGCATCAGGACTTGCGGCATTCACTTCCGCATCTATATTGTAATACACTTCCCCCGTTGAATCTATGCCGGTAACATCGGCAAATATTTCAAAGTTTGCATT
>NZ_KE332512.1:1237846-1318310 GCF_000412995.1 Treponema vincentii F0403
CCTATTGAGCCGGAAGACATCCCCATTGCTTTTCCGCAGAATACGTTTGCACAGCTTGCACAGCATACGCTTTCCGAAATTTTAAATACTCAAGACGTACAAGAGTATATGCAAACCCACGAAGGGCTTTCAGAAAATATTCAAACGGATCTTTTGGAATGGCTGCAAAAAACACACGGCACATTAGAAAAAGAAAATCCGTTTTTAGATGAGGAAATCTTTGTTGCACAGCAGAAAAAGCAGTCTGCAGAAGAAATTGCAGCCGGTCTTTCTGCGGAAAAGTCAAAAATACAGTATCACTATAAACGCCTTCCGTCAGTTAGCGATTCAAAACGCGGAACTATTCAGGAAAGTACGCTGGACTTTGATTTTTACCGCAAAGCATTTGGCGAGCAAAAACACATCACCGATAGTGCAGCAGACGATACCGCGAAAACAATCCCGGCAGAGGGATCACAAACGTCTCCGGAAGCAAGTATACGGGTAGACGATATGCAAGCAGAAAACACTCCTGGAAAAAATGAGCAAGTAAATACTACCCATGCAGAAACCGTAACACAGAAAACGAAAAATAGTGAAAAAAATACGCTTCAATGGAAATCGCCGGAAAAACTTGAGGCACTGCGCAGAAACTTTATTGCCGATATGGAAAAAAATCTCATCGAACGCAAAACAAAGTGGGAGCAGGAGCGGATCGATGCTATGCGAAAGCAGTTTTTGGAAGAGCTGTATAAAAAAATACAAAACTTTATGCGGCTTGAAAAACTACTTACGCCGTTCACTAAAAATTTCGGAAGGCTCTGGGATTTATCCAAGCATCCCTTTGAAACAAGCGGGTTTGAAATTCTTGATACCTTTGCCAAACTTCTGGAACAAGATGAATCGCTGCAGGAACTCGCCGACCTTCTCGGCAGGCAAAGCCGCACACAAGCGGTGTTTGAAAAAGAGCTGCGGGATAAAATCGTCATAACAACGGAGTGGCACCCTCAACCTGCATACCGCGGAGAGATAAACGGACTCAAGTATTCAAACGATATTGCAGCGGCTCTTCCCTGTGAACTTGCTCTGCTGAAAAATCCTGCAGCAAAAAAACTCTTTCAGCTAAAATTTGCGCAAAAACAGCTCCTGTCATTTGAGTATCAAAATGAGCAAGAGGAATTAAAAGAAAGTATCGAGCAAGAAGAGGTAACGATGAAAAAGCAAGAACCCAAGGGACCGATTATCATCTGTGTTGACACGATCGGCTCTATGCACGGCACTCCGGAGAATATTGCAAAAACGGTATCATTTGCACTGGCAAAGATTGCGGCGGAACAGGAACGGCTCTGCTATATCATCTCGTTTTCCACGGATATTGAAACACTTGAAGTAAAACCGAATGAGGATATGGAATTGACAAATGCAGACGGCGGCAACTACCTGCAAAAACTGGTACGTTTTTTGCGTATGTCGTTTAACGGCGGAACCGATGCAGAACCCGCGCTGCGGAAAGCGCTTAACATGCTTGCAGGCAGCGATACTGCAACCGGATATAAAAATGCCGATGTACTGATGATCTCAGACTTCGTAATGGGCAATCTTTCAGATGATCTTGTTACGGCTATCGAACAGGAAAAAGAAAAAAACACCGGCTTTTACAGCCTTGTTATCGGAGCAAGCGGCAACAAAAATACCATCGCCTGTTTTAATCACAACTGGCTGTACGACACCAATGATACCCGCGCGTCCCGGCACCTTGTTGAGCAGCTGCATGAACTGAAAACACGGGAATAGCCAGTCAAACGGATATTAAAACTGGCAGACTGTGGGATATTCAATATGAAGCGGAACGGTGGATGATGTAGGGGAATGGCGCGACGGGTAATTTTATGATAATGGTTCATGACGTGTACCGTAGATTGCCCGCTGTACACAACTGTTCTGAAATATCCACTAAAGCATCTCAAAAAACTCAAGTGATATTTCTGCAGAACCGACTATTATTTTATAATGTCGCAAGCTCTGTTTAAACGATAATTCGATGGCAGCACACCTGTATAGTTTTTGAATTGAACGGAAAAACTTCCTGCATTTTTATAGCCGAGCCGATAGGCGATTTCCGCTACATAGAGATTACTTTGCACCAATAGTTCGCATGCCAATTCCATTCTTTTTTGCGTGATGTAATCGGAAAAACTTCGCCCTGTAACCGCTTTAAATACATATTTGAATTTTGAAACACTCATATATGATTCAGATGCCAGATCGGACAATAAAAAGTTCTTCGACAAATGAGCATTCACATATTCAATAATCCTTGCAACAGCATATCTATCGGAAGCGGCAATCTTTCTGTCATCCGCATGGCGGAGTTCTTTCGCTTTTTGAATAATGATTGCAGTCAGTTCATCTATCTTACTTTTGAAAAATAATCGAGTAGAGATTTTACTGCCTTTGAAAATGCGGATACGGTTAAATATTGATGCAATTTCAGGAATAAAAACGCCGTGCGGAAACACCTGCAATTCCTTTTTCAAATCGATACCTTTTATGCCGAACTCTTTTTTCAGATACATTTCATAATAATCCGGCAACAGTTGAACACTGATTACTTTTGCAGGAACATCTTTTTTGATCACATACTGGTACCTGCGATTGTCCGGCGTATAGTCAATATATTGCATCCCCGCCGAAACATTTCCCTGCGGATAGCGCCGATCCGAATCTATGGAATCGTACTGCTGTATGGTGATGGAATCTTCCGTCGAAACGGAGTACTCAAAATCGCTGGTATATGAATGCTTAGCAATACAGATATTCGCATAAGAATCAAGCTCGTATACGGCGGTGAATCCCTTACCGTATTCGGAAGAGAACTGATACGTGTTAAAATACTCATTCGGCAAAGCACTCTTTTTTGTGAGCATACTACCGGTATGTTCTATAAAGGTTTGATAACTTTTGGTCAATTTTGATGGTATCTCCATTTTACAAGAAAATTCATCTGTCAATAATTGTATGTATTATACCGAAACTTTCAAGCTTATAAAATTCTCCATAAGGGAATCTCAAACGCAAAAATCAATCTCCGCTAAAAGATATGATTATCGCTGCCTTGAGTTCTGTTAATTTGAAAGAAATAACGGCAGACTCCGACGGTTTATATTCGGTTATCGTATTTCGGAAGGTATGCGACTATTGCGAGAGCCTTATTAAAGGATGCGCCGGTACTGCTGCCGGATGAGGAGACCTCCGCTTTGGATGTGGGCAGCGAGAGCACCGTGCTGGAAAACGGCGCAATAGCAGAAACCGCCCCCTCTGCTGAGGTCAAACACGCAGGCAGACTGTCCCAAAAGCTGCTTTCCGTTAAGACGTCTCTAAAAACCTTATTAGATTTATCTTAAAACCGAATAGTTCATTTATTTCCATATAGAACAGGCCGATATATAATTTGTACGCACAATGGCCGATATATCAACCGTTATTTTATCATATTTGGAAACACTTTCTCACGAAGAACTTATCGGATTGATACGTTCTTTCGCAATGACGCATGAAGATGTCCTGCTGCACCTTGAAGAAAAAAGCACCGCGGTAATCGCAAAAAGAGAAGTTTCGGCAACGGTCGCACAGAAACAACAAATGCCGCAGACGCTTCCTACGATGGATGCTCAAAATACATTAGAGCTTTCGTCGTCGGAATCGGCAGCAGCGGATGCATTCACACCGTCACATCCGCTTGTTAATCGGAGCAGCACGGCGCAGGAAAAAATCAATTTATATACATCGTTGTTTATCGGTCGGCAGGATGTCTTTGCGCTGCGCTGGTATAATGCAAAATCAAATAAAAGCGGCTATTCACCGGTTTGTGAGAACAAGTGGCAACGCGGGAAATGCGATATGAAAAAATATTCGTGCGCTGCCTGTCCGTTTAAACTTCCCGTTCCCCTCTCAGACCGGTATATTTTTAATCATTTGGCAGGAAAAGATACAACCTGCCGCGATGTTATCGGATTATATCCGCTCATCGAAGGAGATGTATGCCGGTTTCTTGCATTTGATTTCGATTCGCATACGGGGAGTTCCGATGCGTGGAAAAAGGATACGGCGGCTGTCCGTAAAACCTGTGCGGCATTTTCTATTCCCGTTTCGGTTGAAATATCGCGTTCGGGAAAAGGAGCTCACCTTTGGATATTTTTTAGTGAAAATATAGCCGCAAAACGTGCGCGTAATTTCGGAGCATTGATTTTACAGGCGGCGATGAATGAGCGACATTCGTTACCGTTTGAATCCTTCGACCGTATGTTTCCTAATCAGGATGCAATACCGAAAGGAGGCTACGGTAATTTAATTGCTTTGCCGCTACAGGGACAAGCGGTAAAAAATAAACATTCCATTTTTGTAGACGAAAATTTTATTCCATTCGATGACCAGTGGGCGTATTTAAACTCCATTAAAAAATTATCCGAAAAAGCCATGCGAGTATGCTGCAATGAAATTGCAAAAACCATACCGGAGTTTTTGCCGAGCGATGCTGATGACGGTGAAATCAATACAATCGGTGATAGTGTGAACCCCAACGCGACATACAAAGTTCTTAAAACATCGCAGGGGAATCGGTTCAACAAGGAATTGCCGCAAAGCGTACTACTGACGGAAAAAGATTTTTCTTCGACAGTACACATTACAATTTCAAATCAAATCGAAATTGCAAAAACAGGAATCTCAGAACGGGCGCTGGGAATATTCCGGCGGACAGCGGTTTTCTTAAATCCGGAGTATTTCAAAAATCTTCAGATGCGTCTCCCGCTGTATAACACTCCGCGTTATATCGATTGTTCCACAGAAACCGAAAACACCTTGTTGCTGCCGCGCGGTAATCTTAGTCAAATTAAGAAACTATTAGACGATTGTAATACGCCTTATGAAATTAAAGACGAGCGATATGCAGGTACACACATCGAAGTTAATTTTACTGCGGAGTTATATGCAGAGCAAAATGCGGCTTTACATGCAATGCTTAAATCGGATATCGGTATCTTGTCTGCCGGAACAGGGTTCGGAAAAACGGTAACGGCTGCCGCGTTGATTGCAGAACGGAAAACCAATACGATAATTCTCGTGCAAACGCACACGCTTTTAGAGCAGTGGAGAAAGGCAATCAAGCGATTTTTGAATTACGAAGCCGGAACAATCGCTGCAGGAAAAGATATGTCGACCGGAATTATCGACATTGCAATTATTAAATCACTTACAGAGAAAAGTTCGGATGCGGTAAAACCACGGCGGCATATTTATGGTATGCTTATCGTTGATGAATGCCATCACGTTTCGGCTTTCGGAACGGAAAATCTCGTAAAGAGCTTTCGTGCAAAATACGTATACGGGCTGACGGCAACGCCTATACGCCGTGACGGTCGGCAAAAAATCATCTTTATGCAATGCGGGCATATTCTCTATTCGACAACAGCAAAGCAGATGAACCGTGTGCAAAACTTTGAACATTATTTTATCCCTCGTTTTACGAACTTTCATATCGCTGCGGATAATACGGAAAGTTCAAAACATTCAATACAAAATTATTATTCCGAAATGATAAAAATGGAAGCGCGGAATGTATTAATCGTTTCGGATGTGCAAACCGCTGTCAAAGATAGGCGAACGCCACTTATCCTTTCCGACAGGATCGAACATTTAAACTTGTTAAAAGAATATCTCAAAGATGCTGCGCTCCATGTTATCGTGATTACCGGTAAAGGGACGCAAAAACAAAAGAAAGAACAACTTGAGACACTCAGACAAGTTCCTGCATCCGAATCGCTTGTCGTACTTGCAACAGGGAAGTACGCAGGAGAAGGTTTTGACCATCCGCGGCTTGATACGCTTATGCTTGCAATGCCGTTCAGTTGGAAAGGTACGCTTGCACAATACTGCGGACGTCTGCATAGAAATTTTGCAGGCAAAGACGAAGTGCAGATTTTCGACTATGTTGATTTTCGTATTCCAGTTTTCGATCGTATGTATCAAAAACGACTTAAAGGCTATAAGCAGCTCGGCTATACGATAAAGCCCACTTCCGATTTAGAGCTATCACAGAGTGAAACGTCAAAATTGTATTCCGCCGATGATTACAAAACCGATTTTATTCACGACTGCATGAACGCAAAAAACTCCGCCGTCATCTGTTCGCCGTATCTTTCAAGAACGGAAATACAAAAATTTCTACCGCTCGTACCGAAAATACTTTCAAGCGGATGCAAAATTTTCATAATAACAAGGCTGCATAAAGATAAAGAACGGCAAAAAAAGCAGCAGCCATATATCGATATGCTCGAAGCAGCGGGAGCTTCCGTTTTTCAGAGAGAAAACATTTCGCAGCGGCTTGCCGTCTTCGATGAAAAAATTTTATGGTACGGCAGTATCGATTTTCTCGGATATTTGGAAGCGGAAGACTGCAGCATCCGTATTTGCAATACGGAGATCGCATCGGCCATTGAAGCGGAAATTATTAAATGATCACGATACTAAAGGACTGTAGACTTTGCCCTGTCTTGTTAATTCATAACACTTGCGATACGGTTCACTCTTGTCAACACCGATATATTCTGTATCTTCTGACCAAACTTGCTTATTTTTTTAAAAAACACCAGCAAGAACTTTCTGCATAAAAAGACTGACTGCAATAATACCGAGCCAGCAGCAGGCTCCCATTAAGAGCGGTTTTCCACCGGTTTTTACTAATGTAATAATATCGCTGTTGAGTCCTACTGCCGCCATTGCCATAACGATAAGAAACTTGCTGAGCGTTTTTAACGGTGTAAACACGGATGCGCTGATTCCGAATTTAAGCGCTATTGTTGTAATAAGCGATGCTGCGATAAAGTATAAAATAAAGAAAGGGAATATTTTTCTAATATTTACCTGAGTGCCTGTTCCGCCATTTTTTTTCGCGGCACGGGTGCGCAACAATGCAAGTATAAAGGTGATAGGTATAATCGCAAGTGTCCGGGTAAGTTTAACCGTTACCGCTTTGTCAAGCGTTGCTGATCCGAGATTCCACATTGTATCCCATGTTGCGGCGGCTGCCGTAACCGATGACGTATCATTGATTGCCGTACCGGCAAAAATTCCAAAACCTTCACCTAATGCAGTATCAAATCCTACCATTCTGCCGAGCAGCGGAAAAGTCAGCGCGGCAATGACATTAAAAAAGAAGATAACCGAAATAGCTTGCGCTACCTCCTCATCGCTTGCCTCGATAACAGGCGCTGTTGCTGCAACCGCCGAGCCTCCGCAAATAGAAGAACCAACCCCAACCAGTATGGAAATATTTACCGGTATATGCATAGCCTTTTGTAGAAAAAATGCCGTAAGCAGCGAGATTGACACTGTACAGATGATAATCGGCAGCGATTGCCGCCCTGTTTCTAATACGACTGTATAATTCAATCCAAAGCCGAGCAGTACAACAGCCCATTGCAGAACCTTCTTTGAAACAAAGGTAATACCTGTTGCAGATGTCCCTTTATCTTTCCAAAAGATGGTAATCAGCATACCTGAAACAATTGCGATAACCGGCCCGCCGATAACAGGTGCCAATGAACCTAAAAACCACGCCGGTAGTGCAACCGCTGTACAAACTGTGAGACCTGGCACATACTTTTTCATAAAATTCATTATATAACTTCCTTAATATACTGATTAACCTTGTACCTCTGCACTATAAATTATGCGTCCGTTTTCTTTAGATGTTTTAACCTGAATGCCGTCAGCCTTTAAAGAGGGTGAATCAATTGTCAAAATACCGCCTTTACTGTCATATTTCATTGTCAACGGTATTCTTACACACTGATGTTCTTCTTCATATCCGCTTATAATTGCCGTATCTTTAATTTCTACATTTTTACCCTTTACAGTAAATGTACTGCTGTAGCCTGCCATGACGGAAAGGTTTTGATATCTATACATACTTTCCGCATAAAAACTTTTTGAGGCTTTGGAAACATCCAAATGCAACAGGGGAATATCGGTATTATCTTTAGCTGTAATTACATCCTTCAGTTTATCTGCATCAGCTTTATTAGTACTATTCACTTTTTTTGTAATGTTATCTTCAATTTTCTTATCCGGTTCATCAGGAATAGGAGTTACATTTGCAAGCAATACTTCCGGAATGCCTTTCCCTGTAGCATAAAAATTTTCTTTCCAATTCGGATTTTTTTCATCTAAAATAAGTCCTGCGACATATCCTATTTCATAGCTTTCCTTGTCAGCAGCGATAAAAATCTGCTCTTTTCTTATGAACTTATCCGCTTCTTTTCTTATATCTTCTTGAGACAAATTCTTTCCGATAAACATTCCAAAATTTTCCGTATATCGTGCCGTTGCCTCAGCAATATCCGTAGCTCTAATTCTGTCAGCTTCACTTTTATATTCATCATTGTATTTGTCCATCCGGAATTTCGCCTTACCCAGATATTCATCTTGCCGGTCAGGTTTTTCAAATGCTTGTATTAACCTTGTATAGATCATTCTTCGAAGAATTCTCGGCTCTCTTTCTATCGGATATATTTGGCTTCTGCTTGACTCTGCCGAAGTTTGTACATCTTTTTGATAATAAAAATGAACCATTTCATGTGTTGCCGTTTTGTATAATTCATTGACGGAATCTTCGGCTTTCATAACAGCATCGTCTACACTCATAACGATGGACGGTTTTGCTTGGAATTGTATCTGATCATACCCTTCCGGATTTGGAGGAGTAATGTTTTCATATTCCTTCTTTCTTAGGCTTCTGTTTTCGTTGACGTTCAAAAGCTTCGCCTCTTTTACAACGCCTTTTTCATCAAGATAAAAAATTAAAAAGTTGTGATTCGTATAATCGTATCCGGGCCACACTTTATACATCGCAGGCCAATTTACCGTTACTAATTCACTCAGTCGGTCAACATATATGTCAAAACTTATATCGTTCGAAATTTTGCTTGTAATTTCTTCATCTTTTGCACTTGTACCGGCATGCCCTTTTACAGGACTTCCTGCGCAAGCCGTTAAAAAAGCGCTGGCGACCATAGCAGCCGCGAGGGCTATACATACCGATTTAGTCTTCTTGAATTTTTTCATTATTGTATTTCCTTATATAAATAGATTATCGCTATTGCGTACTCAGTGAAGAACTTCCTAAAATAGCATAGCAATATAAGTGCAGGGCAAATGTTTCTCTTCGCTGCTTTTATACCATACATTTGCATATTTTGCTACAGCTTGAGTTTTGCTTATCGCATTTATGCTCTGCCACTCATTTGATTATTCTCATCGTTTCGGTTAACGGATAAGAGAATAGCTGAATTACTATATGGGGAGGATACCGCTGGGTGATTACTCGTCTTTGATTTTGATTGCATCATCGCAATCGTACTTTTTCCTTCTTTGTTTTTCTTTACCCGCTGTTTTCTCCAGCCTGCTAATGTTCCGTAGTTCACATTAAGCTGTTCACATGCCTTCTTGACTCCGATCTCGTCCGACAGCTTCAATGCCTCGATTTTAAAGTTCTCATCGTACCGTTTCATTGCCCTTCCTCCTCTCTTTTTCGGCAATTTTGGCACTGTACTTTTATTGTATCACTCCACATAGCTACCATTTTTATATTTCTCGGGACCTCTAAACGGTTTTTCAAAAGGAACATTCAGCAATGCTTCCCGCAAGAAGTCTCCACTGAAATTTTCTCCAGTCACACGCCCAATATAATTCATAGCCCAATACGGCTTGTCTGCAATCCAAAGAGCTTCTTCGCCAGCAAATTTTTCCCCGCCAAGATATGTATCGTAATACATAAAATTATTTTCACAATAGACCAAGTCATGTGATTTTTCTCTTGAAGAAGCCGTTTCAGCTCCTTTTCCTGCATACGTTTTCTGTTTAGCTTTTATCAAAAAATCAATTATTTTCTTGTCCATCTTATCCCTTCCCCTTCCAGTGTCAGCAGCAAATTGATTAAAAAAAATACCTAAAGATACTAAATCTTTGTTTGCATTGGTCATTAATTCAAAATTATTCATATTTTTAAATAAAATAACATTTGTGTAAATAATTCAAGTGATTGAAAATTCTTTTCAAAGTTACAGTTTGCCGTGCCGTTAGACATTGTTTTCTGTTATAAACAACATTGTATTGATATATGGTAATTTTGGTGTAGAATTATCTATTCTAAAATCTGAATACCTCATTATTTCTTGAGCAATATCATTACCAGTTTTCAGTTGGGGTATTTAGGCACTGTACTAATATTGACTATTCCATTTTCTTCTTTGCTGTTATGTTGTATCGGTGCTTCTACTATCGTCGCATCTATGATTGTTCCTTCTTTCCCTATCAGATTTTGTTTAGCCAGTTCTCTTCCAAATCTATCAAACAGCTTTTCCGATGCTTTCCCTTCTATCAATCTTTCCTTAAATAACCATATCGTTTTTGCATCAGGCACTTTATCTTTTATTCCTAATCCTAAAAATCTCATAAATGATAATCGATCATTGATCTGATATTCTGGAGTACTCATCGCTTATATTCCTTAAAATTCAGCAGCTGAACAAAATATCAATTTTTTGAGGATGCTGAATTGGTACGCGATAGCGTACATACAATGATCGACGTTTGCGGAACGCAAACTCGGCAGCGTTTTTAGACAATGCTATCTGCATTGTCTAAAATAAGCGCTGTACAGTCTTTGCAAAATGATGATCTTAAACATCATCACATAATCGTATGCTGGTCTTCCGCCCAAACCTTTCGCTTCTTTTTTCAATGCTTTCTTTAAAATCGGTCTAAACAGTTCCCAATTTATTTTTTTATTCAAAGTTTCAAGGTTGTCTCCGAGCTTGCTCAATATGTTTAGCCGCTCTTCTTCGTCAAATAATCCTCTTTCTTTCATTCTTTTACTTTAGCATTTTTTTACTTCTTTTTTAAGGGGTTTTTAGAGGTGCCCTAAGGTATAACTTCGGCAACCAAATAGGGCTGCCTCGTTAACCGGTGAGTTTGCTGCTCGGCAAACATCGCTTATTAACGTGTGCGCTAATCGCGCACGAATGCAACAGTTTCCAAAGTTCAAACTTTGTTCAACTGTTGCATTTTAAGGAAGGTATAACTTCGGCAACCAAATAAGGTTGCCTCGTTAACCGTCGAGTTTGCCGTTCGGCAAACGTCGCTCATTGACGTGTGCGCTACCGCGCACGAATTCGCCCGCCTCCAAAATTGATATTTTGTTCGGCTTTCGAATTTATAGGAACATTAAAAATGGATCAAGATGTTATCGCTTCAAATAGACAGCTCTGCGTCATCTTTAAACAACTAATTTTTTCTTTCCCCGCAATCAACACACCTCGTACTGTGCCTTCCACAACTGCGCATAGTACCCGTCTTGCTCTAACAGCTCCCCGTGCTTTCCCTTTTCAACAAGCATCCCTTTTTTGAATACAAGAATTTGATCCGCATGCTGAATAGTTTTTAAATGATGTGCAATAACAAGCACTGTTCTGTTTTTTGCAAGCTCTGTAACAGCCTCCTGAATCAGCGCCTCGTTTACCGGATCAACATTGCTGGTCATCTCATCCAAAATCAAAATCGGCGCATCTTTCAAAAAAGCCCGTGCAATAGAAATCCGCTGCCGCTGTCCGCCCGATAGCAGCGCACCGTTTTCTCCGATATGCGTTTCGTACCCGCCCGGCAAGCTCATAATAAAATCGTGTATCCGCGCTTTTTTGCAAGCTCCGATAATAGCTTCTTTCGAGGCGCCTTTTTTACCGACGCGGATATTTTCTTCAATGCTCGTATCAAAGAGCTGCACATTCTGCATCACAATGCTAATGCGGTTCAAAAGTTCATCATACGGAATGTCCCGTATATCCGTGCCGCCCACCGTGATGCTGCCGCCGTGAACTTCGTAAAACCGAAGCAGCAAGTGAGTAATAGTTGTTTTTCCGCTTCCCGATTCTCCTACCAGCGCAGTCATCGTTTTTTCTCCAATCGTAAAATCGATATGTTCAAGCCGAAAATCATCTTGATGATACGAAAAACCGACATCCGTAAACGCTATATCATTGCGCACCGGTATACTGCCGTTCGTCTTATCCGCGATCACCGCACCGTATAAAATTTTCCCCAGCCGCTTGTAGGAATCGCTTGCGGCAACATAATACATATAATGCGTTTCCATCTGTGCAAATGGTTTGTAAAATTCTTTTGAAAGAACCGCAAAAATGATAAATGACTGAACGGAAAGTCTGCCGCGCAAAACAAAAACCGTGCCAGATATAAGAAGCACACAATAGGCGCAATCCAACAAGAAAGCAAACACGGAAAGCTCTGCCGCTTTAAAGGCTGCCGCCCGCGCACTTGTTTTTCCGAAGCGTTCGGTTTTTTGCGCAAGCAAAGCATCGAGCAGTGTATTGTTTGCAAAACTTTTCAGCACGGGCATTCCCCGCACGTATTCAACAAACAGATTCACCATATCGATCAATGCGCTATTATTTTCTTTTTCAATTCTTTTTGCCTGCTTGAGCGAATACGCCAAAAAAGAAAGCGCAGGGATCATCGCTGCCGCCATCAGAACTGCAAGCACCGTATCCGTTACGGCAAGGAATGCAAAAATCGCAGCCGCCGCTAAAAAATCCCCAAACATACGGGACCACACATGCCCGACCACCATCGACATCGTATCCGCATCTTTGTGCAGAATCGTATTAATCTCGCCGAGTTTTTCATCGGTATAAAACCCAAGACTAAATTGTTTCAGTTTTATAATCATCCGCTCTCTGATTTGCTGCACAATATCAAACCCCGCATTGTGTTTCTCTTTGTCCGCCGCCATATTGCACAATCCGCGTATCACAACCAGTAGCCCTAACCCTGCAAAATACGGTATCTGCGCAGCAATACTTTGCCGCCCTGCAATCATCGCAAACGTTGAAAACACAATCACAATCATCCCTGCGGAAACAATCCCGTACACGGCAAAAAACAAACTCGACACCGCAAGACTCCGCTTTCCGCTTTTAGAAAGCAGCGCAATCATCTCTTTAAACATAGCACCCCCATTATGGTTCATCAATTATGGATTATGAATTTTTAATTACACCACACACCATCGGTCTATCCTCCGTTGTGCATCCAACATGGTACGGTAAACTGCGCAGCGCTCCGTCAATTCCGCATGAGTACCCGCATCGAGTATGCAGCCCTTATCCATCACCACTATTTGGTCGGCGTTTTGTATGGTGCTCAGGTGATGCGCAATGGTGATAACCGTTTTGTCTTTCCGTAATTCGTCAATCGCCTCACCGATGAGCTTTTCGTTTTCGCTGTCCACCGCTGCCATTGCTTCATCAAAAATCAAAATCGGCGCATCCTTCAAAAATGCCCGCGCAATGGAAATCCGCTGCTTTTCTCCGCCCGAAAGCCGCGCACCCATTTCGCCGATTTTCGTATCGTACCCGTCGGGCAAGCTCATAATAAAATCATGACAGCGAGCCTTTTTCGCAGCGGCAATCACTTCTTCATTCGATGCGTGCGGTTTTCCGATAGCAATATTATCCGCAATGCTCATATCAAACAAAACGGCATCCTGTTGTACGCTCCCGATCAGCCGTGCAATTGTTTCTTCCGAATACTCGGCGATGTTTTTTCCGCCGATAAAAATACCGCCGTCAGACGCTTCCCAAAATCCCATCAGAAGATACGCAAGCGTGCTCTTACCCGATCCGCTTGAACCGACAATCGCCGCTGTCGTGTTTTGTTTGACAGTCATTGTTACATTGTGTATATGAAATCCGTCTTTTTTATACTCAAAGCTCACGTTTCTAAACTCAATATCGCCTGCTTCAAGACCGCCTTCCATTTTAGCGTGCGGTAGTTCAGCGCATAACACCGTCCCTGCAGCCTTCAACGCCTCATTAAACACCGCTTGAAAATGCTGCAGCATAGCGGTCTTACCGATCGCCGCCGTAAACGTCGCGGATAACATCACCGCCAAAATAAAGCGCGGTACACTTATGCCGCCCTGCGTAAGAAAAACACTCCCCAAGATGATAACGGCAACCACGCCGGCTTCCATAAAAACATCGATCAGCGCCATCGGAACCGATACCGTATTCATGCTCTTTTTCACCAGTGTGATATACTCGCGCGCAGTTTTCAGCGTCCGTGCACTCATCGCCTCTTCCTTTGCAAACGCTTTAATCACCGCAATATTTTTAACGTACTCCATCAGCTCTTCACGCATCTGCATTTCGTGCGCAAAGTACCGTTGCAGACCATCCTCCATCGCCTTCTTTGAAATCTTCATCACCGCAAACATCAGCGGAATCCCGATCAACATAACAAACGCAAGCCGCACATCCACCGCCAGCATCACCGCAAAAATAAGCGACGGAATCAAAACCGCCGACATAATTTCCGGCAGCCCGTGCGCAAGATACACTTCAGCCTGCTCCACATCATGCTGAATAATATTGGTAAGTTCTCCTGTATTGTGTTCTTTGAAAAACCCTAAACTTAATTTTTTCAAATGTTCTATTATATTCAATCTAAGCTCTGTCAGTTTTTCATAAGCCTTTTCGTGAGCGATCTTTGTTGAAAAATAGGAGCACAATCCTTTTAAAACAAATGATACCAGCATTGCAAAAAAAATATATTTCAGTTTTTCCATTTCCGTATTCTGTGCAATCAAGGAACTGATTAAATAAACAAGCAATACCTGCGGTATTAAATCAAACAATATTTTCAAAGTAAGTAATATATTTGATTTCAAATTATTGCCTACTATTTTTCCCTTTAACTCTTTTTCCGTCATAAACGATTCCATCCTTCAAAATTGAATAATATTGAATTTAAATTCAATATTAAGATTTAAAGTAAGACTTTGTGCAAATTTACAAAGTTTATTCACATATTAAATAACTATATTTCTAATTCGGTATTCTTAATTTTTTTCTTTGCAAATACCTCGCCATTTGTAACCCACGTTTTACCTTGATCAAAAGATGTTTTATTCTCCCAATGAAATTGCGAAGTGGAAATATCATCAAAAATCCATAAGTTTAAGCCATTATCGTTACTTAGATTCGTCAAAATAATTTTATCTGCTTGTTTTTCAGCTTCCAAATAAATCATTTTACCTAAACAGGTATAACAGACATCCCATTTTTTCTTTTTAGGATTATATACTCTTATCGTTGTCCCGTATTCCGCATCAGGCTGAGGATTGGATATTCTTTCTTGTCTTGACGGGCAAATAAAAACATCTTGTATTCCATCTCCATTTAATATTTTAGTGAATATCCATTCACCAATAACATGTCTTTCATTTTCAGTGCCTTTACCATCAACCCACTCAATCTCCCATGCTCCAATTAAATCACTGAAAATATTTTTCTGATTATTATCTTCTCCAATTAACGCCTCATAAAATTCCATAATAATCTCCCAATCCATCATATTTCATAATAAATCAGACTCACAAGGATTCTACTCCTTTGTAATAACACTGAGCTATCAACCTCAACATTTCCATCGCCCATTCGTCGTTTTTGTAATGGCGTGCGATTTCCAAAAGCCCTTCAACATAATTATTTGAAAGGATATGAAACAGCGCCGGATCATACGAGCCGTGTGCAAACCGCGCTGCTCCTTTTTCGATATGCAGCTGCAGCCGTTCAACCCACCGGTCTTTTGCTCCAGCGTGCTTGGTACCGGCGCTTTTATCCATCAGAATCACGAGCTTTACATGATTTTGCAACAGCCCGTGCACATACTCCGCTCCTCCTTTTTCAAAACGCTGTGACGGCGACTCCAACTCCAGTGCTTCTTCTTTTTCAAGCGCATCCGTAAAATGTTCGCTCACACCTGCAACGACTGCATCGAATAACACTTCTTTGTTTTTGAAATAGGTATAAATCAGCGCAACGGGAATATCAGCCTCTTCCGCAATATCGGTGAGCTTGGCGCTTCTGAAGTCTTGTTCATAAAATATTTTTTCAGCAGCTGTCAGTATCCTGTTTCTGATTTCTTCTTTTAATACCTGCACGGGTGGATTACTTCCTTTTGGATCAATACTGAATTATAATTTAATATTATACAGATGTAGCTTATTTGTCAAGTAGAGCTGACATGGTGATTAGGGAAGGGAGAATGAGCTGCCGAGATATTCAGCGATATCTGCAAAAAACTCGGTCAGATTTTTCGAAAATGTAACTCATTGATATTCTGAAACTTGAACATCTGAATAAAATATGCTAGATTTTATTCAGATCAATTTGAATAAAATCAATTTGAATAAAATTTCATGGCGGCGTATTTATTTGCGAGGATATCAATATGTTTAATAGATGAATTGCCGTATTGGGCGGAAAAAGACGAAGGACTTCTTTCTATATTACAGAAATATATTGATACAATATGGCAGGGTAAAAATTTAAAAATCATTTTATGCGGTTCTGCCTTGAGTTTTATGGAAAATAAAGTATTGAGCGAAAAAAGTCCGTTATTCGGCAGGCGTGATTCTCAAATAAAATTGGAAGCCTTTGATTATTTGGATTCGGCAAAATTTGTATCAAAGTATTCATATAAAGATAAAGCAATTTGTTATGGAATTACCGGCGGTGTGGCAAAATATCTGTCGATGATTGATCCTACAAAGAGCATTGATAAAAATATTATAAGATTATTCTTTCGCACGGGCGGATATTTATATGATGAAACAAGAAATCTTTTAACGCAGGAATTTTCCGATATAACGCTGGTGAATAATATCATCGAACAGATTGCATCCGGAAAAAATACGGTTAATGGTATCGCAAACGGAATAGGCGAGAAAGAGCCTACCGTCCTTTATTCTTTGGAGAAATTGATAAGTGTAGGCCTAATAGAAAAGAAAAGATGCATAACGGAAGAGAAAAATAAAAAGAAAAGTCAGTATGTTTTAAAAGACTCTATGTTTAAATTCTGGTATACATTCATTCCAAAGGCTGCCAGCATAATAGAAATGGGACAGGGAGAACTGTATTATAAGAAGGCTGTAAAACCGTTTTTGCATTTTTTCATGGGTACCGTATTTGAGGATATGTGCAGATATTACACGTTGCAGCATGGCATTTTAGGAGAATTTGGTTGCTTTATTACGTCCGTCGGCAGCTGGTGGGGAATGGAAACCATTATAAGTGATGATGGGAAGAAAATGGGACAGTCGGCTGATATCGATGTGGTTGCCCTATCGGAAATAGAAAAAAAGGCAGCCGTAGGAGAGTGTAAATTTAAAAATGAAAAACTTGACCGAAGAGTATATGAAACTTTGTTACGACGAGCGAATGTATTGTCTTCAAAATATACCATAACAAAGTATATACTATTCTCATTGTCGGGTTATACAAAGTGGTTTGATGACTTGAAAGATAATCGTGTGATTCGGATTTCACTAGATGATATGTATCAGTAATTGCAGTAGGTGCAAAATGAATCAGTATCCATTTGGTCGGGTGTCCTATCGCCGATTTTGCAAAAAAGAACGGATACGCCGAACTGATGCCGTATTTTTATGAAACGGATAAACAGGCAGATAATATGCCGACAGCGCTTCCCGCAACGGTAAAGCGCAAAACGGTATCCTTTGCATTTGTTCCCGCCTATCATGGCTATCTCGGCGTAAAAGTAAAAACTATTGAATATGAGCAATCGTCCGGTTTCTGTTATCATTTCTTTTTATATGTTTTTAAATTCTGCCGTAAATCCGAATACGCACCCGATTCTCCTGCTTGACGTGAAGCACACTTTAAGTAATATACTGGAAAACGATAGAAACACAGGAAGGATTGAGGGATGAGGGAGCGGCAAAAATGAAAATCGAACACATTGCTATGTATGTAAATGATTTGGAAAAAACAAAAGATTTTTTTATCGAATATTTTAACGGACATGCCGGCGCCGGATATCACAATAAAACGACCGATTTCCGCTCGTATTTTATAAGCTTCGATGAAGGGGCTCGGCTGGAAATAATGAAAAAGCCCGATGTCACCGACCCCGAAAAAGCGCCGGCACGCACGGGATATGCACACATCGCGTTTTCCGTCGGAAGCAAAGAAGCGGTTGATGCGCTGACAGAAAAGCTTAAGCGGGCTGGTTTCAAAGTTGTAAGCGGACCGCGAACCACCGGCGACGGATATTACGAAAGCTGCATCGTCGCAATCGAAGACAATCAAATTGAAATTACCGTGTAATTGAATATCCGTTCTAAAGGCGCGGTAATATGTATGAAGCCGGAACTTTCGGCGATTGATAGGGGAAATTATATCGTACCGGTTTGGGTAATATGATAAACGGAATCTGAGGAGATACATTATATGAGCGATTTTAAAGAAAAGGATTATCGGATTTTTCAGATGTTTGATAAACAGTGGGCTATTGTGACACATTTAGAGTTTTCGGCTTTAAAAACGGATGCAGATGTGCGAGACTCGTAATAAAAGATATCTACAATTGAAGTTTTTAGAGGTTCCCTATAATTTGATGCAATGCGATGTCTTGTATAGGGTTTTGCTTTTCGGTACAATAGCTGCCTATGGTAAAAGATACTGCCGAAAGGAAAAAAGACTCTATACCGGCAATCGACTCTTGCGGTGTGTTTCTTCCGTATTTGATTATTCCTTTCCGGCTTAAAAGTGCAAAAGTACTTTTCCGCTTTTTACGTACCGTTGTACGCGATTTTTTCTGGCTGCAGTTTTCGGTAAAATGGCACTTTAAAACTATTCCCATTTTGGACGTCTCGCATCCTCTGGACGACCTAATTCCTTTTACACCCGGCAAAGTACAAATTTATTTGAATTTTACGAATTTCTGGATTAGGCCGATGACTTTTTTGTTCCGGCGAATTGGAATAAAAAAAGCATTACCGTACTGCACTGAGTATCTTTCGCTTATTGAACAAGCGTATTCAGGAGCGGCAAGGGTATACCGATTCTGTATGACGACTACAAACCGCCCCGATTATAAAGCGGATAAAGCATTCAAAATGATTCATGCCTTAGACCCTCATTTGCTGTGCGTTCCAAGTCTGCACGTTTCTATCGTTGTTCTTGCATCGGTTTATTATGCCGAAGTTTTTAAGCATGATGATTTTACCCAAGAAGAACGAGAATTCTATACGGAAGAATTAAAAGAAGGCGCCCGGCATATTATCGAAAGCGTATTGTATATAAAACAGCATAGCGTAAATTGCATTCCTGCAGCAATGTATATGATGCTGTATGTGCTCAAAGATCGATTTACGATAAGCGCAGGAGTTGATATTATCAACAGTTTGTTTACCGACGACGAAACGCTTTCCGAGCAGACTAAACAAGAAGTGCGAGCACACATTCATTTTATGTTTGAACGCCTTCTCTTAGAGGGCGCCCATGAAAATGATTGGACTATTCCAGTAAAGCGCTGGCTGCAAAGCTACGCACGCTCAAAAAAGGCCGTTTTGCCAATCGATCACCTGCCGCTTACATAATTTATGGCTCGTGTGCTTATTAAAGAACTCTAATTATTACACAAAATATAAGCCTTATTACGACGAATTTTGTTGACGATTGCCGTTTTTTTGAGTATCTTAAATGAGATGGTGATAATGCATTTCTTTAGAAGTGCAAAAAATACATCTTTTAAATAGGAGACAATTATGACCAAAGAAATGGAAAAGAAATTAAATCTGTATCTTGCCAATCAACTGGTTGATTATGTCAAAAAGCATAACCTACATTGGAACTTGAAGGGAAGCCACTTTTTTACCCTTCATGCAAAACTTGAAGAATTGTACGACGAAGCGGACGAAATTCTCGATGAAGTTGCGGAACGCATTCTTGCGCTCGGAGGTAACCCCGTTTCCAGCATGAAAGAAGCGCTGGCTATTGCAACGATTAAAGAATTGGAAGACGGTCCCAAATCGACCGATGCGGTTATCCACGCTCTCGTTTCCGATACCAACTATTGGATTAAAGATTCGAAAGAAATCGTCGAACTTGCCGAAAAAGAAGGCGACGGCGTAACGGCTGATATGTTCAACGGCTATACTAAAGAATATCAAAAATTAGCATGGATGCTGAAGGCATATCAGAGCTAAGAACCGCCGCTTTAAGATTAAAAGCAACACACAAGGAGATTCCAAAGCAAAAGGCTTTTGGAATCTCCTTTTTTATTTGATGGGCAGTTTGAAAACTCGGCGGGAATTCCGGAATACCCGCTGCCGCACTTTTCAGTGCTTCGGTCAAGGGTTATCCTTAGCCCCAAACATACCCGTAAGCGAGGCCGTTTCGATTACGTGCCCTTTAAGCGCAGCTTTAAGTTCTTTTACACCGCTGCCAGCCGGAAGGCTAAGTTCCGTATCGAGCGCATAGAGATAAAAAATATAACGGTGCGTACCGAACGGCGGCTGCGGTCCGTTGTAGCCGCTCGTCCCCCAACTCGTTTCGCCTTCGACGGCTTCCGGCGGCACATTACCTTCTCCGATCGACGCCGTTTGCGGCGGAATGTTCCACAGTGTCCAATGGTAAAATCCGCCCGGAAGCGGCGCATCCGGATCATGCACGATAATCGCGAGGCTCTTTGTACCCTCCGGCACTCCTCCGATTCCGAGCGGAGGAATATGGTTCGCTCCGCGTTTTGCAAATTCTTGGGGCATTTTTTCGCCGTCGGCAAAGCCCGTACTTGTCAATTCCATACTACCCCCTTGGGTAAGCGGTTTAATTTCGTCCTTACTTGAGCAGCTTCCGCAGAAAATAAGAATCAGCGCCGCCGCAAACGGCAGCACCTTCATATATATATGTTTCATACCGATATTTTATAACAAAGACATTTTAAGTCAATATATGTCGCTTGTAACAAAAGTGTAAGAATTGTTTATCGTCTCATTACTCCGGAGAAAGTAGAGATTGTCGAAATTTGGAGTATTGGCAAAAGAGACAAATTAAAGATTTATAAAACTGTAGGAGACAGATTGAATAACTCAAAATAATACTTGGATTCGCAATGATTTTTATTTACTATCCTAAATGTACAACTTGTATGAAAGCAAAAAAATGGCTTGACGATCATCACATTGATTATACCGAACGGCACATCAACGAGAATAAGCCCTCTGCTGCAGAATTAAAAACATGGCATCAACAAAGCGGATTGCCGCTTAAAAAGTTTTTTAACACCAGCGGTTTACTGTATAAAAGTTTACAGCTTAAAGATAAACTTCCCGGTATGACGGATGATGAGATGTATGCTATTTTGGCATCCGATGGTATGCTTGTTAAAAGACCGCTGATTATTACACAAGATAAAATCCTAATCGGCTTTAAAGAAAAAGAATGGGAAGAAAATCTTTTGTAAGATCGCCATAAACACACTTTCGATTACAGTCGAAATACTTGTTTGTTTTAGTTGATGTTTCGATTATAATCGAAAGTATAAGAGATACTGATAAAGTATATTATCAATATCAAGCCTAAGTACATAAAATAGATTACTCAATTAAAATAGCAGGGGAGATATACTATGAATACCGTTACAACAACAAAAACAACATGCATTGACTTTCATGCCCATGCACTGGATCGCGGCGGAAAATGAAACTATTAATTTACGGTGCCGGTGTAATCGGGTGTTTGTATGCCGCCGCATTCAGTAAAGCCGGTTATGATACGAGCGTGTACGCACGAGGGAACAAACTTGAAGTGCTCAAACGCCGCGGATTGCAGTACGAAAAAAACGGTAAAACGTATAAGGCGGATGTTAAAGTTATCGGCACATTGCAAAACGGCGACATCTATGATTTTATCTTTTTAACGGTACGGGAAAATCAAGTACATACAGCGCTCGAAGAACTCAAGTTCAACAACAGTGCAAACATCGTTACGATGGTGAATACGCTTGAGCTCTACGGCAGCTGGGAGAATCTGTGCGGCAGGGGGCGCATTATTCCCGCATTTCCCGGAGCCGGCGGAAGCTATGAAAATGGAGTGCTTAAAGCGGACTTTACGCCGCCTTTTATTCAGGCTACGACATTCGCCGAAATCGACGGGAGTAAAACGGAGCGTTTAAAAAAACTGGCGGCTGTTTTTAAGACGGCGGGAGTTCCCTACAAAATCGTAAAAGATATGCACGCATGGCAGATATGCCATTTGGCGCTGGTTGTTCCGCTCGCCGATGCGTATTACAAAGCAGAGAACTCCGAAGCGGTTTGGAAAGAGCCGAATGTAATGAACGAAACCGCGCGGCAAATCAAAAGTAATTTTCAAAAACTGTACCGTTCCGGCGTAAAGCTTTCTCCGCCGAAAATGCACCTTTTCAGACTTCTGCCCGTCGGTATACTGCAGAGTATTTTAACGCCGATTTTTAAAAGCCGCTTTGCGCATATCTTTATGTACCGCCACTCGATGAACGCCCGCGATGAAATGAAGGAACTGCACGATCAGTTTTATCGATACCTTAAAGAGTTGCAAAGGACTTAAAACACCATGGATTATCTTAATCATCTGTACGGTAGAAATATAAAAAGAATTAAGGAAATAGACGGCGGAACGATACATAAAATTAAAACGCACAATCAAGGTGTGTGCTATATAACGGCATATCAGATCTTTTCAGGTGTAAGCGTTATGTTTAACGATATTCATGCGTCAAAATTCGATATGGTAATGAAAGAACACGCAGACGGTGAAATCACGGTTGCCGGTATCGATCCGCGTAAAAAAGAACTGTATGAAGTCGGGCGGAAGGTCAGTTCAATTTTTCAAAATCCGAAAAGTCAATTTTTTGCGGAAATCGTCGAGGACGGAATTGCGTTTGGACTGGAAAATTACGGAGTTGAACGTACGCATATTTTAGAGAGACCGAACAAGCGCTGCGTTCCATTAACGGGGAGAATTTAGCCGGTAAGAACTTATTTCAACTTTCAAGCGGAGAGCGGCAAAAAATCGTCATCATTATTTTGCATGATTATGAGTTTTTGATGGAAGCCTGCAACAAAATCCTCTATTTGGACGGGCATTCTTTGAAGGAATTTTCCGCCGCGCAAGATAAAGAAAAAATACTGGAAGTGTTGCAGGGTGGGGAAGAATTTTCTTAATTTCGTCTTAATAAATCGTGAATCCTAAATATGAGGCTTCCGTATCACGCTGTAAACAGGGCTACTATCAACTGATGCACACAGGTTTACATCAGTTGATAAATGACCGCTTATGACTTACCGGCCTCTAAAGAATAAAACGATACTGATGATACCGTGGTATATAAAGTTAAAGCCGATCATGTACGCTACGAACAAACTGGTAAAGAGCGGATGCATCAGCATGACTATTCCGCAGATTATGCCCAGTATACCGATTAACAGTAAATAAAAACCACCCCTTCTGGTTATATAGCGAATTTTAAAGCTGATAATAAAACGTGTAATACCGCTAAACAATATCCAACACGCGAATAAATACGGAATAAGAGTTGCAGCTGCAAATAGAGGACTGGACAGTACAAGAATAGAAAGCAGAATAGTCAGGATACCATTGAGCAAAACAATGAAGATATGATCTTCTCTATCTGCAAAATAATGAATAATTTCATAAACACCGTTTATAAACATAATCACTGCGAAAAAAAGTGAAAACGATGCTAAGCTGGTAATCGGACTGATAAACATATAGATACCTGCAATAATGGAAAGGATACCTACTGCCAATGCCGTGAATCGGAATTCTTTTTTCATACCTTCTCCTTTAAGAATTGTATTCCTAATAAAGAAGGTATATGCCGCACCTTATTTTGTCAAGCCGGTGTACATTACATCTTTCTGGAGCCGAATGCTTGTTTAATTGTCTCGGCAAGGTTTTCTACGCGGGAAACTCCTTGTATTGCAGGTTCGGGCTCGTCGCCGTCGCCGGCAGCTGCCGGAACATAAAGCTGGGTAAACCCGAGGCTTTGCGCGGTTTTAATCAGCGGTTTTAAGCGGCGCACCGGACGGATTTCACCGGCAAGACTTAATTCTCCGATAAACGCTTCGTTTTTGTGCGCGGGGATGTCCGTCCGCGCGGAGTAGAGCGCAAGCGCCAAGGCCAAGTCGATTGCCGGTTCCCGCAGTCTAATACCGCCGGCGACATTGATATAGATGTCCTGATCGGAGAACCGCAGGCCTATCCGCTTTTCCAGTACGGCGGCGACGCGGCTAACCCGTGCGGAATCCACCTTGTCGGAGAAAACGCGCGTCATCGTGCCCTTCGCAGGTACCGTAAGAGCCTGAATTTCTACCATAAACACGCGGCTACCTTCAAACACAGGCACGGTGGCAGACCCGGCGGGAAGCTCGCCTTGCCGCTGAATAATAAAAAGGGCGGCAGGATCCTGCACGACAGCCAAGCCTTTTTCATCCATCCTGAAAATCCCCAGCTCGTCCACCGACCCGAAGCGGTTTTTAAGAGCACGGAGAAAGCGGACATCGTCTTCGTTCCGCTCAAAAGAGATAACGGTATCGACGATATGCTCCAACACTTTCGGCCCGGCAATAATGCCTTCCTTTGTTACATGCGCAGTAAGAAAGAGAACCGCATCCCGTTCCTTTACCCACTGCACCAATTCGTTGGCGCAGTATTTCAGCTGATTGATGGTGCCCGGGATGGTTCCTGCCTGAGGAGAAAAAAGGGTTTGTACCGAATCGATGATAACGACAAGAGGATTGATATTGTTTAATACTTTTTCGATATTTTCCACCGAATTAGTGCAGAGTAATTCGATGTTTTTAAGCGGAACCCCCAGCCGGTCTGCCCTGCCGCGTATCTGTCCGGCGGACTCTTCCCCCGACACATAAAGCGTCCGCTGTCCGGCCGCTGCGGCCGCTTGCATCAGTAATGTCGACTTTCCGATACCGGGTTCGCCGCCGATCAATACCGCCGAACGCTTTACCGCGCCGCCGCCGAGCACCCTATCAAATTCCGAAATACCGGTAGTGATGCGGGCGGTATCATGCACCTCAACCTGTTCAAGCGGGACGGGGTGCGCTTCGTCCGTTTGCCGCACGGAGACGGCGCTCGAAGCAAAGCCGGGGGTAAAATCCGCCTCTTGGAACTGCTCCTCAAAGGTATTCCATTCGCCGCAGCCCGGACAGCGCCCAAGCCATTTCGGCTGACTGTACCCGCAGGAGCTGCAGCGGAATATCCGCCCGCCGGCTTTCTTTTTTGCCATGCCCTACTCGTCGTTCCGTTCCGACAGGGTAAGTGTCAGTTTTACGGTCTTATTGCCGCGCAGCACCGTTACCGAAATGCTTTCGTTCGGCTTTTTATCTTCCAACACAGCGTAGTATTCGCTGAGATTATTAACCGCTTGACCGGCAATTTCCGTAATAATGTCGCCGCCGAGGTAGATAACCGCAGCGCGCTTCCCGATACCGTAACGGACGGCGTTTGAACCTCCGCGGAGCCCTGCCTTTTCGGCATTGCTGTCCTTTTGAACGCGGGAAACCAATAAGCCGCGCTGCACCGAAAGCCCTGCATAGTTTGCAATCGAAGCATTCAGCTGCACCAGTTCCGCGTCGATGGATGCGCGCCGCACCTTTCCGTATCTGATAATTTCGGAGACAACTCGTTTTGCCGTGTTGATGGGTACCGCGAAACCGACACCTGCGGAACTGCCCGACGTGGAATAGATCATCGTATTGATGCCGATCATCTTACCGTCGGAGTCAAGAAGCGGCCCGCCGGAATTTCCGGGATTGATGGCCGTATCGGTTTGAATCATATTTTTGATGATGATGTTTTTATCGGTTTGAATCGGGCGGCCTAAAGCGGACACAATACCGACCGTCAGCGTCCGGGTTAAACCGAACGGATTTCCGATTGCCAGAACCCGCTGCCCAACCTTGAGCCCGTCGGAATCGCCGAATTTTATCGTTGTAAGCTGGGTGTTTGCAGGAGGGTCGAATTTAAGCACCGCAAGGTCGTTTTCGCGGTCTACCCCGATAACCTTTGCATTATACTGACTGCCGTCCGAAAGCGACACGAATATCTTTGTTGCATCCTCGATAACATGCGTGTTGGTCAAGATGTAGCCGCGGCTATCGATAATCGAACCCGAGCCCGAACCTCCCTCTTGCGGAACCGGCTCAAGGAACCAATTCACGCCGACCGTTTCCGTGGTGATGTTGACAACCGCATCGTTCGTGTTTTCGTATACCGAAATATTTTGCTTTTCTTCAGCCGTATAGCGGCTCGCCGGTTCGGCAGTATTTGTCAAATAAGGACTTGCCGATTCCGCGGGTTCTAAAACAGCGGCGGCGCTATTACCGGCATCCACAGTTTGTACACCGCTTTGTTGACCGGCGGCAGAACCGCTGTCCGCCAAAGCTTCAAGCTCAGCAGCACTGTCGCTTTGCGGTGTTTTTCCGTGTCCTAAATAAAAGCCCGCACCGTAGGCGGCGAGCGCAATAAAACATCCGACAACAGCTGCGGAAAGAATAAGTTGTTTTCTACTGTAAAGCTTCATAATGCGATCCTCTCCTTATATTTATTCAACATAAATATACAAAAAAAAAGTCTATCCGCCAATAGAATAGAGCCCCACGCAAGCCGCGTAATCTTATAGGGAACCTCTAAAAATCCAACCGAGTTTTTAGCGATGCCCTATACTTTAAACTTAGAAACCTCTGCAGCAAGAGCGGCGATACTCTCTTTAGTACGCAACGTAATCTGGTTAACCTCTTGTACGGAGGTATTGATGTAAGACGCCCCTGAAGTCATTTCATCCATGCTGCCGGTGATAACGCGGGTAAGGTCGTCCAGAATCGCCATTTCCTTTGCAGCTTTTTCGCCGCCCTTCAGCATTTCCGCAGAACCGTTGTTGACCTCAACCGTAACCGTATTGATATTTTTGATTGCGGTCAGTACTTCCCTACTGGCATTTTCTTGTTCGCGCATTGCTTCGGTCAGCTGATTACTCATCATCTTAACCTGTTCGGACAAATTAAAAATAGCATTGAACTTCTCTTCAACCGTATGAGCCGAATTGGAGAGTCCTTCGATTTCCGTGCCGAACTGTTTAAGCGTTGTCGAGATGGTTTTTCCCTGCGTTGCGGAATCTTCGGCCAACTTGCGGATCTCGTCCGCGACAACGGCAAATCCCTTGCCGGCTTCCCCTGCATGGGCAGCCTCAATAGCCGCATTCATTGCAAGCAGGTTTGTTTGACTCGCAATATGCTGGATAACTCCGCTCGCTTCAATTAAGCTGCCCGACTCTTCCGCAATTTTTTGCGTAATGGCATTGGAACTGTGCAGCGTTTCTTTACCGTCGGAAGTTGCAGAGGCAAGCGATTTAATCGATTCGTCCGTTCTTTCCAGTGTCTTGGTAATAGAGGCAATATTTGCAACCATTTCTTCGATAGCCGAAGAAGATTCCGCAACACTCGCCGCTTGAGTCGCAATACTACCGTTTAACTGCTTAATGGTTTTGATGATTTCTTCGATTGTTGCAGACGTTTCGGTAACGCTTGACGCTTGCGTAAATATCTTTCGTTTTACATCTTCAATATGGGTGCTTATCTCATTTGCAGCGCCGGCGGTTTCCGACATATTTTGCGCAAGCTCATCGCCTATCTTTGTCATCGCACCGGCATTTTTATCAACGGATTGAATTGCCGTTCTAATCTTTCCGATTGTTTCGTTAAAATATTCCGAAAGATTACGGATTTCATCCAACCCCGTTAGCGGTAAGGTAACGGTTAAGTCTCCTTCACCCTGCGCAATATCTTTTAGCGCCGCAGCCACACGTACGAGCGGCCTGATAATCCGGTGCGACAGCCAATACACTACGATAGCCGCAATAATCAGCATTGCTGCTCCGATAAGATACATCCACCGATTTAATGTCCGTACATCGGTTAAAAATTCTTTTTCGGGGGCACGCAGCATCACAACCCAGCCGGTGTTCATCTTTTTTCCCACCACAAATTGCGTTTCCCCGTTATATGAACCTGAACCGCTTACAACATCATCCGATCTAAATACCGATTCGACCAGAGCTGACAGCGAAGCCATATCCTTATCATTTGCGGCCGCATCTCTGATGGAAATTTGTGCGGCAACTCGGCTAAAGTCGGTATCCCCTATAACTCTCCTGCTTGTTCCGACAATAAAGACGGAACCGCTTGTGCCGACGGTAACCGTTTTACAGATATTTGAAAGATATTGTCCGTCTATATCGATCGAAAAGAACCCTGCAATTTTCTGATCTTTCCCGTACATAGGGATTGCATACGACATAAGGAAAACATCTTTCCCTGCCGGAAAAGGTTCGGATAAAAACGGAATCCCGTTCATAACGGTATTATACCACGATTCATTCCCGCAAAAGAAACTGCTGCCGTCGGCACGGATAAGTTTTCCGTCCATACCGGCCATACCATAGCTTTTTACGGATGGCTGCCGTTTCATAAGGAAGTCTATTTCCTGTAGCCGTTCGGGAATACTTAAACTTTCATCGAACAGGATAGGAGAACCGGCTACTCCCTCAAGCCAAAATGAAAGCCCCTTCATTTCCTGTTCGATTTTTTCGGCAGTCGTAATCGCTTTGTTTTGCAGTAATTCCATAACTTTTGCGGTAATTGCCCGCCTGACGATACTGCCGGCAAGAACGGTCTGCAAAATCGATACCGTAACGATAAATATTGCAAAAATAATAATCAGGCGTTTCTGCAAACCGAGTTGTTTTTTCATAGTTTCTCCTCAATACTAAAACGGATATGGCCGCACGAGCGGTAAAACGATTATTAATTGTGCAGCGCTTATTATCATTATCTATTAAAACTCTGTCAATTCCTCACCTTTTGAAAATAGACGGCGCATCTGCGTTGTCGCAAAGTAAGCTTTGAGGAGCCACAAGTTTTTTCATATTATTTTAAGTTTTTTTCAAAAAATATAAAAAATTTGCGGCCAAAACGCTGCGCAAGTCGCATAACAAGAGTATGAGTGTTACAAGATTTTATTCCGGCATCAGACGTATGCCGACCCTATTGTGTATGTTTGTTATCCTTTTTGTAAACCTTTCCGCGCAAGGTTACGGACAACAATCGCTCTTTGACCGTTTTACCGATGACAGCTTTATATTCAGCCGGCAGGACGAAGACGGAGAGAAATACGAAAATGACGAAGATGAGGATTCCGAAAGCAAAACGGAAGAAGACAATTCCGGTGGAAATGCCGCATCGAACCTACAAAAAGACAATACAGCCGGTATGGATGCCGCCGCATCGGAGCGCGACTATTTTATCCGCTATACGCACAGCCTCCGTAAGGGAGCCGGCATTTCCACAGGTATAAGCGGACACGGCTACATCGGCTTGCTGAAGCTTGCGTCTCCGATGCCGGTTCCCTATTTTGAACTTTCGGTTAAGAATTTCGGTGTCGGGCTGTATCCCCTCGCCTCTCTGCAAACCTCTTTCCCCGAAAAAAACATCCCGACGGTGTTTCTCGGCGCGGGGTGCTTAACTTTTGACGGTTTTTTAAAAGCAGCAAAGTTTTCCGGTTATGCTAAAACGAAAGCAACCTACAGCGGGCTCAAATTCCCCCGCGAACAGTTCATCGGTATCGGAAGTGCACAAAAGGCCGTCCAATACGGGGTGGAAGTATACGGCGGCGGATGGAACGGCGCTTTTTTTGCAAGCCCCGAACCGAAGAAGCAACGGATGCGGTACGGCCTTATGGGCGGCTGGCGCATGAAACAAAAAAAAGCGGATATCAATTTTACCCTGCAGCATCTAACCGCTTTTATCCCGGAATTGGTTAGAGAAGTAAAAACGCCTGCCGCACAATCCGCAACAGGCGGAACTTTGGCGGTTCAATCAAGCAGTACATCGGTAATATCTTCAGATATAAACGGTGAATATGCTCGGCAGCGGTACCACACGCTTTTCGGCTTAAATGCCGTTTTTACCCATCCGATTGTTTCGTTGGCGGCAACCGGTTTTTGCAGCTATGCGGCGGATAAAACCGTCTCCGGCGCAGTGCAGGCTGAAACCGATGTTTGGTATCGATATGTGGGTGTGCGTACCGGCGGCAGCTATACCGGAGCGAATGCCTTAAACTGGGACGACGCCCGCACAAACGAACAGGTTACCGCATTTGTGCAGCCGTATTTTAAAGCCGGTCTGTTTTCGCTGTTTACGCTCTATGCTTTCAATATGGAGGGCGGAACAATGCTGCATAACGGCGGGCTGATTGCGCAGGTAAACCACAAGGTTGTTCGTTGGAAAGCAAGTTGGGATTACGGTAATGAACTGCATACGGTCAAAACGGAGATAACATTTGTCAGCAAGCCGGCATGGTTTACCGGTATCCGGTGGTTCCAAAAAGCTGCCGCCGGCGCTGCGGTTGAATTGCAGGACAGAACCGCCAATCCGTTTATCCTAAAAAAATATTCAGTGAATGCAAACAGCACTTTTTGCATTACCGACGGTATTTTTTGCGGCATCAGCGGTTCGTTCTCTCAAGCAATACGGAAAGAAGAAAGCGAAACGGAACGCCTTATATACCTGCAAGGCCCTGTATACGGCGGCGGAGTATCCGTAAGTTTTAAGCGGAACGGTATCGGAAAGGTACACTCCGGCAAACTGGAAGTTTCGGTAAAAAACGAAAAGCCGTATTATGACGTCAAACTTATATATCAGATTCGCGGAAAGTGAAAAGTCTTTGATACACGTATTACTGAGTTTTGCTGTATACATTTAAAAAGAAAATGATATAATGGCTCAATTTATGAAGGAAGCGTACCATATAATTTTTCTAAATAATAGAGGAGCACATATATGGGGGTATTTTTACTAGTAACGATAAAGCTGCTCATCGGCTTCTTTGCAATGGTAGTAATCATAAACATATCAGGAAAAGGAAATTTAGCGCCATCATCAGCCAGTGACCAAATTATAAATTATGTGTTCGGTGGGGTTATGGGAGGCGCTATTTACAACAGTAGTGTTCGAATACCTGATTTTATTGTTGTTTTGTGCATTTGGTGCGCCTTTGTTCTATCGATGAAATGGGTAAAGAAACGTAATCTAAAGGCTAAGCAGCTTATAGACGGCAAGGCGTTAATTATAATCGATGACGGCAAAATAGATATCACAAATTGCAAGAAGGCTCGGTTGTCGGCTCACGATGTAGCTTTTAAACTTCGTACAAATGGCATTTACTCATCAAAGGCTGTAAAGAGAGCTTTAGTCGAACAAAATGGGCAGTTCATTATCATACAGGCTGGTGAAGAAAATCCCAAGTTTCCCATTATTACGGATGGTCAGGTACAGAGTGATATCCTTAAAGTAATCGGGAAGGATGAAGAATGGCTTCTTGATGAACTAAAAAAGCAAGGCATAGATGCATATAGCGATGTATTTTTGGGGGAATACGTAGACAAAACTTTGATAGTAACTCCGTATGAATAACGACAAGCAATACCCTTAAAGAAATAAGAATTTTACCGTTTGCCGTATCTCACAAAAGATATATTAATTTACGATAATCAGCATTGCTCCGCTATCTTCTGAGCGGCGGCAGCGCAATCCAAGCCGGTCGTGTCGATGGTGAGGTTGCAGATACTGCGATACCGTTCCGTGCGGCGCGCATACAATTCGGCAAAAAGCCGGCGTGCTTCCGCTTTTTGGTCAACAGGCAGAAAGCGTAAGAAAGCCGGATAATACCCTGTTTGCAGCGCATCGTGTGTCAAGCGTTCAAAAAGCGCCGCTTCCTCTGCATAGAGGAAAACCCGCAGCGGTATCGCTGCAATGATGGCGGATGCTTCGGCGTTATCGCAAATGCCGCCGCCAGCCGCGATGACAGCGCAGTTTTCTACAGTCATGCCCTGCCGTTTCTCGGCGGAGCCGTCGGTTGGCAGAGCCAGAGGTGTAGAGTGTCGCAACGGCTCGGCTGCAAAGGCAACGCCGCTGCAGTCATGTAAAGAACAGCACTCACGCAAGGCAGCGGCTTCTGCAGCGTGCAGGGCGGATATCCCCGCTTGACGGCAGAGCTGCCGCGGCGTTAAGCCGGTGCGGATGCGGATAACCTCATCGGTGTCGTAAAAGGGGCAGCCGAGCCGTTCGGCAAGAAGCCGCCCCGCGGAGGTTTTTCCTGCATGGCTTAGGCCTAAAAGAATCATCGATTGAAGTGAAGGTACGTACGGTACCGCTAGGCGCTCAACGGACGCGGCGAAGGACAATCCGGTTCGGGCGGCGTTATAAAGCGCAGCACCATTTTCAGTTTTCTAATTGCAGCGGGGAGCGCAATCCGCAGCGGACGGGGATGCGTATCATCGGGGTTTAATGCCAAGAGCGCCGATGACGCGGCGCCCATATACGGCGGAACAGCACCGAATAAGCGCATCATCTCTTCCTCTCCGTATTGCCGCCCTGTTTGCGCAGCTTGAGCATCGAAGGTTTTATCCGCAGGCTGCATGTATTTACACGGCTTCCAGCGGATGAGGCCGTCTTTGCCGTGATCACCGGAAAAGCCGAAAAGCCTGCATATCAAACATCTGCCTCCGTATACCGTGCAGTGATACGGACTATCGGGGTCAAATAGAATGCAGCCGTCTCGATGGGCAAAATATTCACCGTTCATTTCGGCAATACGGTCAGCCCGCTCGTTCTGATTTTCCAGCATCCACGCTGCAAGATATAAGGCCTCGGCCTCGTATACTTCCGGCTCAAAGTGAACGCAACAGCTGCCGCATCCGTCAGGGCACTGCATCGGGCTTTTTTCTTTCCATGTTTGCTGGTCTGCTTCTATGCCGTTATACAGCGAGTCAACCGCTGCCAAAACATCATAGATAACGGTGCCTGTAAATTTTGCCGCTTCTATCATACCTTAAATTCTTTCACCTTATTTACCAATATTCCGATACTCTCTTTGTTTTTTTGTACCAGATCATTTACTTCTACGACGGCATTATTTATTTGAATGGCGCCGGCAGACATTTCATCCATGCTATTGGTAATAACCTGCGTCAATCCATCCAGTTTATTCATCTCCCGTGCAACTTCTCCGCTGCCCGAAAGCATTTCCGACGAACCGGACTGCACCGTATTGGTGGAAGTGTTAATATCTTTAATTGCAACAAGAACTTCCTTGTTCGCGTTCATCTGTTCTACCATGGAGCGCGTAATAAAATCTTCCTGATCGGAAATTTGAGTGGCAAGTTCATATACTTTCTCAAAAGTCTTTTCGGCGCCGTCGCCGGCAGCTATCAAAGTATGGATAATTTCGATAGATTCTTTCAAAACGCCGCCGATTTGTTTTCCTTGTTCGTTTGATTCTTCTGCAAGCTTGCGGATTTCGTCGGCAACAACCGCGAACCCCTTTCCGGTCTCTCCCGCATGTGCCGCTTCTATAGCGGCATTCATTGCAAGCAAGTTTGTCTGACTTGCAATATTCTGAATAATGACGCTCGCCTCCAACAGGGCATCGGAGCGCTCCGCTATTTGTTTAACTACCGAGTTTGCCGTTTTTGCACCGTTTTTCCCGTCAATCGTCATCGAATACATCTCTTTTATCAAATTGTTGTTTTTTTCCAGCGTTTGGGTGATGGTAGTGATATTCGCCGCCATTTCTTCCACCGAAGACGAAGACTGCGAAACGGCGCCCGCTTGCACCGCTATTTCACGGTCAAGCTGCTGAATTTGTTCGATAATATTTTCGACGACATTACCGGTTTTTTGGACGCTTTCTGCTTGGGTTTTTGCTTGCCTCTTAATGCTTTCCACATTTGCACTGATTTCATTTATCGCGCTCGCCGTTTCGGCCATATTATTGAAAAGATCGTCCCCTACATGCTGCATCGTTTTCGATTCACGAATCAGCGAATTAACCATAGCGGCAACTTTATCCATTGTCGTATTAAAATCGATCATCAAACTGCCGATTTCATCATTTTTCTTAATAAAAAACCGTCCGGTAAGGTCTCCTGCCGCCATTTTTGTAAAGATGAGTTGAAGCTTCCGCAGATATCCCTTTAGCCGTTTTGAAAACAAAAAAATAAGCCAGAAAAATATAATGAGCATTCCCGTTCCGACTGCCGTCATACTAATAACGATCCGGTAAAAACTTTCCAGTATCTCATTATTCTGAATCAGTATTGCTATCTTCCATCCCAGTTCATCAATTGAGAAAACACGAAGCCGCCATCTGACATTATCGATCGTAACAACTTCCGTCTCCTCGCCGGCATTTTGAAAAATTTCAAGATATTGGCTGCCGCTGTTATCCAGCTTTGTAAATACTAAATCCCTATGCATCGGATCGGCCAAAATAGTACCGTCGTTTTGGAATAACATAACGTATCCCGTCCTTCCCACTTTCAGAGAATCGATAAACGACGTTAGTTGATCCAACTTTACCTCAACGCTTACACACCCAATAAACTCCCTGTCCGGTGATAACACACGCCGAGAAAAACAGATAACAGGAACACCTATCGTAGACATATATGCAGGCGTTACAATTGTATCACCGCCGGCGGTTTCGGCTTGTTGGTACCATATACGTTTTCGCGGGTCAAACCCGGCGCGTACGGTATCATCCCAAGAACTGACAAATCCTCCCCACTTTGATCCGAAAAAAACTTGCGCAATATCGGAATATCCGTTATAAATACGCTTAAAAAGCGTTACCATCTCTTGCTCCATTTCTCCCTTAGATACGTTTTTCAATAGGATATCTTGTTTTGAAGCTGTATAATTATTGAGATTTGTATCGGCAACTTGCACAGTAGGATGTTCGGCAAGCATTTTCACTGTGTTTTTATTATTCTGCATGAACAGCATAACGGTTTGTTCAATAAGCGAAAATTGCTGAGCCGAAGTCTGATCATATTGCCTTATGTTAACCTGATATACTTGAATACCGATTATAGAACAGGCGCCTATTATCAAAATACACAACGAGACTATACCGATAAGCAAAATTTTAAAACGCAGGGACACTCCCTTTCTCTTACTGTCCATTATTTTTCTCCTCAAAATATATTAACACTACTTTCCAAAGAGTCCGCGCTGTCCGGCTTTAATCCATTTGCCGGGCATACGCGATAATGCCGGTTGATTTATTTGTGCTGCCAGCCATTCGATATAAAGCGCATTGTCTTCACCTTCAAGACGGACAAGCATTGTTTGCAAAAGGGCATTTTCTTCCTGCGCAAGCGAAGCCGTACTTGCTTCTGCCATCCGCACAAATGCCCCCGAAGCGGCAGCAACCGGAATATTCCCGCACGAGCCGGAAACATCACGGTGTACAAAAATTAATTTTCCCGATTTTTTATGGATAAAGTAACGCATGAGCGTATATGCCAGCTGCATGTTTGCGGTAATCAGCTCCGTAACAATCTTATCGGTATGCAGCACGCCGCTGTTGGAATAAAGTTCGGCGTATGCCTGCCCGTCAAAGATCAGCAGAGCGGTTTCTACATTCAACTGTAAATTTTTAAATTGAAGCGGCAAGGATTGCAGCGAAAACGCAGACTGACGGTTCCACAGTATCACCGGCCCTATCGCATTTTCCGGTTTTTTTTCCTTTATCCGTTCGGAATCTGAGGTAACAATTACCCGCTGACCCTGTACCCGTAAAAAATCAACAAGACTTAACGAAAAATTTAAACGATCATCTGTTATCAGTATATCGGAACTCATAATGCCCTAGTATATACCGAATAAATAAAAATTTGAATAGCGGGGCAGCCTTTTGTCTCAGGGTAAACGCATTGGTCAGTTTTTTTAGATGTAACTACGAAGTTTAAAACCAAATCATTGCTGTGCAAAGACTTGATTTTAAACTTCGCCGGGGATGGCTGAAAAGTAACCGGTTTTTAAGACATTCCCCGCTTTGTTATTCGATAAAAGCAGTTTCAACCATATAGCGGAATGAATCGCCTGCAGCGGAATATTCTTTTTTTTCAATGACAAAAACTATAGCACGAGAGGTGTCATCCATCAATATTTTCTTGACGGCATAATTCTTAACACCGCTTCTTACATAATCAGGCCGGCCGACCTCTTTTTTTACCTTGGTTCCATTCGGTTTTGTCTTCTCTACCGTTAAATAAAAAGAACTGTCGGTTTTCGATTTTTGCGTTGTATTCAATATAACTGTGTATTCGTCGCTTGTTTGAAAGTCGCGGAAAAACAGCGTCTGGTTTCCTTCCGTCGATTCGGTTTGTGCGTAAAGAACCCTACCCTGCCGCGTTTCGGAAATTCCCCATTTACTGAGCGAAACCTGAGCTCTATTTTGCAGCGCAAGGAAGGTCGATTTACTTTCTTTTCCTTCAGTTTGCTTTGAAGGAGATGTCCTAAAAATACCGTTCTGCAAAAAGCTATTGCTGCCCACATCAACTGCGTAAATTTCGGCATACGCGCGGTAGGTTTTATCCTGTAGGCCGTACTGACCGAAAGCAAACTTTGTTCCGTCTACCGAAAAACCTAAATTAACAAAATTAGCAAGATCGCCGGCATAAACGGCGGCAGCAAAGGCTGCCATGATAATTATGGTATAAAGTTTTCGCATAATAACTCCTGCGCGTAAAAGATCCATGAATAATGTGTCTAAAATGCCGATTAAAGCTTGGGGAAATATATAATCAGCATCTTTCTATCCTTTTATCGGAATATACGCAGCAAACTTTATATCAGAACCGCTCCGAGGTCTTTCAAAAAAATGTGTTCTTTTATATAATCGAAGCGTTGTATTTAGGCATTCCTTAATTTAGGAATGATATTATTTAGGAAATGGCAAAAAAGTAACCGACTGTTGAGGCATACACGGGACACAAAAAGTATGGAAAATCCGCTTGTTACAAAAAAGCTGCGCAAGACAAAAGCGCGGAATCTGATTATCGGTATTTTATCTCAAGATAAAGATAGAGCTTTTTCTGCAGAAGAGCTGCATGAAGCCTGCGGCGCCGATCTGCAAATCGACTTATCGACAGTGTACCGCACGATGCATACGCTTGCCGAATCCGGCTTTGTAACAAAAAGCATACACCCCGACGGTAAAGCGTACTTTCAGCTTGCTTCCCGGCAGGGGACGGAGCATCACCACAGGATTGTGTGCAGCCGCTGCAAGGCTTCGGCCGACATAGCCGTCTGTCCGCTTCATGATTTGGAAGACCAAATCTTATCCGAAACAGGTTTTACGATGACCTCACACAGTATAGAGCTTACCGGCCTGTGCCCCGCCTGTAAAGCTGAAGAAGAAGCCGAAGCGCAGGCGTTTCTGCAAGGAACGCCGCAAATTAAATCTAAGGGGAACCTCTAGCTTCCGGCGGATCGGTTTTAAATTAACTTATTTTTTTGTGCCGCAGCGTAGAGTTTTGCATTCCACACATTACGGAAAATAAATTTATCCCGCACAGTGTTTTCCGTCATCATATCCATACAATTTTGTAACGCTTTAAACGAACGGCTTAAATATCCGTTTGCCGTATCCGAAGTACTCCCCTCTCTGCGGAGAATGGCATCATAGCAAAGATATGCATATATGGAAGCATACATATCGGAGTGGCGGAGAGCCTCCCGTGCGGTATCTTCAAGCACTTGCAGATATGTTTGAGCAGAATCCTCCAACAATTCCGCAGCAAGACGGAAACGGTAATAGCTGTCCATTGCGGTATAAAATATCTCCATCACCGGCCGGCTGTACAAATGTCCCCAAACCAAATCTTCTGCAAGCGCGAAACCGCTTTGATACGGTTCAACCGGTGCAGTTATTATTTCGGAAGCAGCTTGTATTTGCGAACGTTCATCCCTGAAAATCGGAGCCAATAAAAATGATTCGATTAAAAACAAAAGTGCATCGGGCGATTTATCCAAATTCGCAATGAATACCGGCTGAGCTTTGCCCGTTTGCCCTTTTTGAGACAATGTCCTTGCGTACCAAATTCTGCAAAGCGGAATCCATTCTTGAAAGTGCTTCGACGCCGCTTTTTCCGCTTCTTGGAATAAAAGCTCCGCCTTACCGTAATCTCCTAATTGCAACGCAACCCTTCCCTGCATAAAAAGGCACGGTATCTTTTTAGGCTCCTCAAAATAATCCTCCGATGCCTGTAAGAGACGGTCTAAAAAACCGGAGACAGCATGCAAATTATTCTGCAAAAAGCAGCTAATACCGAGGTTAAACAGTGCTTCGCAGATAAATCGGCTGTCGTTAAGCGATTCGGCAATATCAAGCGCATATTGGAAATATGTTACCGCATCTTCTATTTTATTTTGAGACAGATGCAGAAACGCAATACAAGAAAGCGCTCTGTATTCACCTGCGGGGAACGTATGTTTTTGAACCGAGCTGACGGCTTTTTTTACCGCGTGCACCGCTTCGTTAATATTTTTTTGTTTACTGATTTTTAATGCCTTTTGATAACTTTCAAGAGCACCGAAAAAGACTGCATTCTTAAAGGAACCGATATCGATCTGAGGAATTTCTTTATCCGAATATTTATGGAAGAAATAATGCAGCATAAACTGATCTTGCGGCTCAAATTGCAGCGCATAAAAAATATCTTTTAGGTTCTCGTCGGGACACAGCATTCCCTTCTTATATTTATCCCATAAAAAATCAGCTATATACGGTTTTACCTTCTCTCTTTCAGCTCCAAGTTTTTGTTCCAATAGATCAACGGCACCTTTACTTGCCGAATATATATCATCTTTCACTGCAGTGATACCGGCAGCATACATCCATTCGTATAAATTCGTAATAAACGACGTGCTTTTATGCAGCGAAAGGAAAAATTCTTGTAGCTCATCCTCAAAAATAAACGAGGAACCGTATATTGTCAGATACGCAAGCTGTAAAAAGTCCAACGATAAACCGTCAAGCTGCATTGACTTTTCCGGCATACGCTCGGTATGCGCACGAATAGGGAGCACGTTTAACAGCCGATTAGCTTCTTCGGCATTTTCCTCGGTATATATAACCGTTAGTTCGGTAATATGAGCGCTTTTTTCAAAAACGCGGAAGTACAGCTGTGTGTATAATAAAAAAGCATCGATAAAGTAATCGGGATAATCCGAACAAAATCGATTCCGGCGGAAATAATACTGCACGTGCTTTGTCTTATCAAATTGCGCTCTTTCGCTGTCCGAAAGGACTTCCGCTACGGCTTGGCCGGTAACAGGATGCAACAGCATAAAATGGTACAGCGCATGCAGCCATGTAACGGTACCCGTTAGATAGATGCTGCACGGCTTTTCCGCAGATTCACCGTTAATCGTTTTCGGTACGATAAACTCAGCGCTGTAGTAGAGTTTGATTTTCGATACATATTCAAACCGGATATAGGATTGCAAAAGCCGCTCCGCTTCCGGGGAGGCAAAAAAGCTGCGGTTCGGCACAAGTATACTTCTATAGGCAGCAAAATGATCGGTAATGGTATCTTCCGAATCCGTTTCGCCGCAGCAATCGATAATAACCCGATAGTCTACAATCCGCCTTCTATAGACACGCAGCAGATCGGCCAAGTTCTGTAAAAATAAATTGGCGGAAAAGACCGGGGCAAGTTCGCTGCTGCTAAAGCAATAGATAGAAGCACAGGAAATCTTAAATGAAGTTGCCCCGTTTGCTTCGGCCGATTCCGCAACGGCATTAAAGAGTTTTTGTATTTCAAACGGCGCAATTCTCAACAGCTGCCGTTCATAAGGAATTTCAAAATAAACACAAAGCATAATAACCTTCCTTAATAGGTATCGGCTTTTTTGCCGTTCCGATAAAGTTTGTAGACCTTTCGGAAAAATTCGATTATACTGTGCCGATGAATATTAAAACCAAACGGGATTACTTTTTGCCGCTTATACTCATCTTTGCGGTTATTGCTCTTGATCAATTCACTAAATGGCTGATTATAAAATCGATTGCCCCGTGGTCTGTCGGCGCTTCTTTTTTCGGCGGCCTCTTACGGATTGTCTGTGTGTACAATACCGGCGCCGCATTCAGTTTAGGAAGCGGACTGTCTTCCGTTATGCGCTTTATCGTAATGGCCTGTATTCCTGCCTTTTTTATCGCCGGCATTTGCATTGTCTATTTTAAATCGGAATTTTCCCGGCTGCAGCGCTGGTTTTTAAGCGGCATTATAGGCGGCGGAATAAGCAATTTACTCGATCGGTTTTTTAGAGCGGAAGGAGTTGTGGATTTTATCGATGTTAAATTTTTCGGTATTTTCGGTTTGGAACGCTGGCCTACCTTTAATATTGCAGATGCTGCCATCGTCGTATGCGCTTTCGGCTTATTGATTGCTATTTTCATTCAAGAACGAAAAGGAAAAAAGAAAAACCGAAGTACAGGCAAAAGCGGGGAATAACATGCGGAATATTATTCTTTTTTTAATTATCGGAACATTGGTAACCCTTGTTCTCATCATCGGCTGCAGCGCGATATGTGCCGGAATTATTATTTTGCTGGCAAAATTAATTAGTGCAAGTATTTTAGCGGCGCTTCCTTTCTCGGTTATTGCAGGAATCGTCTTATCATTCTTATTTTACGGTAAGATTATGAAGAAAATAATGAATAAGTATGGATTAAACAATAAAAAATAAACTGCGGCAGACAGGCATTAATAACCGTCGGACATCTGGCGGTTCAGGTCTTTCTGGCACAGCTCTTGATAAACGGGCGCCCGATTTTTCAGCTCTTCTTTAACAGCCTTGCTGAACGGCATATAACGCCAAAATACATTGCGTACTTCCCTATCCAGTTTCTGTATGCCTTCGCTTTCTTTCGTCATCCAGATTAGGTAGTCTTCGATAAAGTATTCTTTTACATCGCCTTTCAGCTTTTGAGCCTGGAACCATTGATAGTAATTACCGGTTAGACCTTCTTCCATCCAATAGTATGAAGCTTTTTCTTTTGCAACCTGCCAGCGGAGATCGGCAGTAGCCGTTAAAAGTGCATTTTTTAAATTTTTTGTATACATCGGAATTGCAATGCGTCCGCGGCTGGTTACGCGGTTATACCGGTCAAAGGGTTCCCAACAAAAACCTATATCTCCGTAAGAGGGGATAAGGACAACAAACGGCGGTATTCTGTTTAGCTGCGAACGGTATTGGCGGCAATACGCTTCACAGTCGATGCTTTCAATCCAGCGCATAATTTCCAATACATTTTCCCGAATACCGATTTCGTTCGGCGTACAATGGAAAAACTCACGTGATAAAATAGGAAAGTGGTTTCCTTGCCGGCCGCAGGTCATCTTAACCATTTGCCGGACGGTTTCAAGCTCGGTATTTACATCCGAAACATTCAATTCACCATCGCCGCTTACCTCAATTTTTTCTTTCAACGAGCGTACATCCTCGTCTACACGGTGATATTCGGCCAAGAAATTGGTCAACTCTTTATCCAGTGCGAGGATACGCCGCAGACTGTCGCCCAGATCGCTTACATTGCGTTTTTGTATTTCGGTAAACGGAGCTTTTATCCCTGCAAAACCGGCAAGGCTATCGTGCACGAACAACTCGTGGATTTGGTTCTTTACCAATTCTTCCGCGCTTGACCGTTCATCGGATTTCGCACGGAGCAGGTTTTCCGCACTTTGCAATTTTCCCTGCGCCTTACTAAGAAGCTGTTGAAAATGGGTCGAAATATTCTTTTGCTTTGTCCGTACCTCATCGGTAGAAGAAGGATTGATTAAGCCGATTGCAATATCATGGAACCATTCATCCAGATAATAAATGGGTTCATTGTAGGGATTTTCATCGATAATCTTTGCAAACGTATCTTTCTGTTCGGCAGTCAAAAGCGTCGGTAAAATAAGCCCGTAACGAAGCGCATATTTTTTTTCTATTGCAGCTTCGTCCGTCGTCAATTTTAATACAAGTACGGAAATAAACTGCCAATAATTTGTAACAAGCTGTTGCCGGTATACGGTACGGTCTTTTTGGTCGCGGGTAGTAAGATATTTAGTAAGCGTATTATGCAAGCGCTGGGAAGCTTCACCGCAGTTTTTTAATACTTTTTTATAAAAATCAGCCGAATCAAAATAGGTGTGCGGAGCGTCATTATAGAAACGCTCAACTTTGGGGAAAGCTTTAACGGTTAGGTCAACTCTCGCAGGACTCGGTTCCAAGCTGCCGGATGCTTCCGGAGAGGCGGATAGAATAATGTCATCGCTTATATCATCAAAAAGATCAAGATGAGGAGAGGAAGGAGAAGGCGCAACAGGAATATCTTCCAATAAGGCTGCAAGATCAGGGTCAAGAGTTGATATATCCATACGCGGTTCTTTGCCTACCTTCTTTTTATTTTATCTGGAGGTGAGGGGAATTGAACCCCTGACCTCTTGCATGCCATGCAAGCGCTCTAGCCAACTGAGCTACACCCCCGAAAGGTAACGAATCGATTATGAAGTAATTTTCATTTTAGGTCAACCCCTCAATTTACTGCCGGCAAATTACGAATTGCTTTTTTTTATAAAATAAAGTATCCTAACAAAGACGCCATTATGCGTTACGGGGGCAAACATGTTACCATTCTATTATCTTTCCGTTACCACAAACCTCATGATGGGGGGGATTCTAATCCTGTCTGCAAAGGACAAAGAGGAATTTAACATAAAATATCCGCTTTTAAACGATCCGACTTTTTTGTTGGTGCTTCTGATTTTTTCGGGAATTTCTGCAGTGTTTAAACTACTCAGTCCCGTTGGAGGGTCTGTCCCGCTGGTCGGCGATATTATCCCTGCCCTTTCCGGCCTATTCGGCGGCGTCGTATTCTTTGACCGCTGGCTTAAAGCCTCAGAAAATCAAATGACGCTGCCTCCATTCCTTGCCCCTATTCTGAACTTTGAACAGCCGATCGGCATCTTCTGCCTGTTTGCCGGTATTACTCACCTGCTCTTCTCGCAGGTATTGTTCTTATAGCCTATGCGTGAATCGGTAGTGGGTATTGTCCGGAAGAATAATAAGTTCCTGCTCGGCTTGCGGACACCCGGCGGCGATGTCGGAGAGCATTGGGAATTTCCCGGAGGAAAGTGTGAGGCAGGAGAAACGCATCAGCAAGCGTTAATCCGCGAATATGAAGAAGAACTTGCAGTAGGTATATCCGTCGGCAAGTTTATCGCACATAAGCATTTTCAAAACGACCGCCGTAATTTTGATCTTTTTGCCTACGAGGTAATTCTTCCGGAGGAACAGAACTGTGTTTCTTCCGTACATTCGGAATTAAAGTGGTTCTCGATTGACGAGCTGTCCGGCATTCCGATGGTTCCGTCGGATGCACTATTCATCCCTGAGCTGCGGAAATTTTATCAGTTATAATCGTGAAAAATACCAAAAGAAACGGAAACTCCGCACCACTATGGAAGATTGCTGCAGTGTGCGTTTTATTCGGCTTGGCTGCCTGTACGCGGCATGTAAGTTTGGATTCGATTGCGCTGCCGCCCGATTCTGCCGTAAATGACGCCGACCGGTTTGCCGTTATCACCGAAACATATATCTCATTAAAGGATACGCCCGGTGCAAACGGCATTATCGTCAATCATGCGCGGCGGAAAGAAATATACGAAGTAACGGGGACGGAATTCGTTTCAAAAGATTCGGAGAGCGAACTGTGGGTACACCTCAGCGGAGGCTGGCTTCAACGTTCGTGTGTAGAATTGTATCCGAGCATGGCAAAGGCCGCAACGGCCGCCGCTCGGTTAAAATAAAAAGCACCGCTAAAACTGCAAGCCTATCGGCTTGTTCTGTAAGGAAATTCATTACGTCATCCGCTTTGCGGACTGCGGATCAATTTTTGGCGGCGCAGGAGGAAGAGAGATTATGCCTCAGAAGGTTGGAACGGTTTCGCGGGGGCTGATAGCGCCTATTGTACATGCGGGGGATGATATTGCGGCAATTGCGGTAGATACGCTCTTGTCGGCGGCAGAGGCGGAGGGTTTTTCCATTCACGATCGGGATATTCTTGCCGTAACGGAATCCGTTGTGGCCCGGTCTCAAGGGAATTATGCTTCTACCGATCAGATCGCCGCCGATATACGGGAAAAATTCGGAAGCGAACACATCGGCTTGGTGTTTCCGATTTTGAGCAGAAACCGTTTTGCAATCTGTTTGGAAGGTATCGCAAAGGCGGGAAACCGGCTAACGCTCGTGCTAAGCTATCCTTCCGACGAGGTGGGGAACCGGCTGATGAATCCCGATGCCGGAAAAGCGGAATCGGTAAACCCGTGGCTGGATTCCTTTACGGCAGAGGAGTTTACACAGCGCTTCGGGTCGTACAAGCATCCCTTTACCGGCATCGATTATATCGCTTTTTATAACTCGATCATCAAAAAATACAATTCACAATCTTCCATTATGCTCGCAAATGATCCGTGCGCCGTTCTTTCCGCAACAAAGAACGTGCTCGCCTGCGACATTCATACGCGGGAAGACACAAAGTGGCGTTTAAAGGAGCACGGCGCCGTCCGCGTATACGGCCTTGATGACATACTTGCCAAACCGGTTAAGGGCAGCGGATACAACAGCAAGTACGGGCTGCTCGGCTCGAATAAGGCCACGGAAGATTCCATAAAGCTCTTCCCGAATAATTGCCAAGCCTTGGTGGAAAAAATTCAACTCATGCTTAAAGAGAAAACCGGCAAAACGGTTGAGGTGATGGTATACGGCGACGGCGCGTTTAAAGACCCCGTCGGAAAAATTTGGGAGCTTGCCGACCCCGTCGTGTCGCCGGGCTTTACCGCAGGATTATCCGGCACACCGCATGAGGTAAAACTAAAGTACCTTGCCGACAACAACTTTAAAAACTTATCCGGCAAAGAACAGTACCAAGCGATGATAAACTATATCAGCGAGCATAAGAAAAATGCCTTATCGTCGCAGATCGACGAAAGCGAAGCGCAGGGAACAACACCCCGCCAATTAACCGATCTGATCGGTTCCTTGTGCGACCTTACTTCCGGCAGCGGCGACAAAGGTACCCCGATTATCTTTATTCAAGGTTACTTTAATAAGTTCGGCGAATGAGTCAAAGGCAGATTGTCTCCCTTCTGTGCGAAATTTTACTTAAAATTTCGCATATTTTTCCGGTAAATGGGTAAACGCATCAGGTAGAGTAGATATAAATCGCGGAAAAATTGAGACTGTGAGACCATTTGAACCGCGAAGAGGTTCAACTCTGGTCGAATAGTCTCAATTTTTCCGCGGGGTTGTTAAAAAAACGGCCTGATGCGTTTACCCTGATTGCCTGTTGCTCCCCGCTGGAAAAAATCTTCTTTTTTTGCTATGTTTAGCCGGTGAAAAGAAAAATCCTGCGCTTCCTTATTTTTATAGGATGCGTTCTCTTTTTAAAAAGTTATGCTTTAGAAATACGGCGGATTTCGGGGCATTCGATGGAGCCGGCTCTTTCCGATGGGCAATTTGTTGTTATATGGAAATTGGCTTATGGAATTCCCCTTCCTGCTACGAACCGGTATCTTTGCCGGTGGAAAATGCCGCAAACGGGAGACACCGTGCTTTATCATATAGACGGCCGATATGTTGTAAAGCGGTGCGTAAAAACGGAGAATGCGGCACTGCATTTTATCACGGCGCCGCAGGAAGCACAGGGGGATTATGCAGCCCTTCGATTGGATAACAGGACGGTCGCGCTTAACCGCGTACAGTTTAGGAATCTCGGAGGATTCTTACCGGAAAACGAGCAGCGGGTTCCTGACGGTTTTATTTTAGCGCTTGGCGATAATGCAGCGCAATCTCGCGACTCCCGCGATTACGGGTTCGTCTCCGTCGATAGTATCTGCGGTCGATTACTATGGAACTAAATCATTTTATTTCTAAAAAACGCATTATTGTTTTTGCCGGCCTGTTACTCATCTTTACCGGCTTACTCGTTGCAAAGTATGCGTGCGCAATGCTTGGGGAAGAACCCGAAGTACGCACGGTTACAAAGGCACGCGAACGGGGCGCAATTTTAGATAGGAACGGAAAAATTTTAGCTGCGGCGACCACGCTCTATAATCTTTCGGCAAATAAAACCCTGATCGGGGATCTCAATCAGCTCGTTAACGTTCTTGCTCCGATTCTTGACATTTCGGAATCCGAGCTGCTGAATAAAATTCAAGATTCCAAATCAAATTTTTTATACTTAAAGAAAAAATTAAGCGAAAATGAAAAAGATATTGTAAAAGATGCAATACAGGAATACGGATTAAAAGGATTACGGCTTGAGACGGTAGCAAACCGTATTTATCCTGAAAATGCGCTTGCGTCGACGCTGATCGGTTATCTTGGGGATGACGGAAAAGGATTGACCGGCATCGAATACTCTCTGCAAAACATCCTTTCTCCGCCTGAAGGTACCGTCGATGCCGGAAGGAACGGGTACACAGTCGCTTTAACGATAGATGCTTCCATTCAATATATGCTGCAGCAGATAGCGGAACGGACGATGAAAAGCGCAAAGGCGGAGGCGGTTATTTTTCTTGCTGCCGATGCAAAGACGGGAGAAATTCTCGCATATATCAGCGAACCTTCGGTCGATTTAGCTCGTTTTTCTTCCAGCACCCAAGAAGAACGGTTTGACCGCCCCGCGTATTTTATCTATGAACCGGGTTCCGTTTTTAAGATTTTTTCGATAGCCTCTTTTTTAGAGCTTGGTACGACAAAGGATACCGATGTTTATACCTGTGATGCTCAATTTATTTTTAGACCGCGGCAGCTGAATGACAAAAAAGACCAAAATGTGATCCGCTGCTTGCGGGTACACGGCCAAGTAACGCCGCGGGATATTATCAAATTTTCCTGCAACGACGGAATGGCGCAGATTGCCGACAAAACCGATGCCGCCGCCTTTGCAGAAAAACTGCGGGCTTTCGGGTTCGGAAAAAAGACAGGTCTTGAGCTACCCGGAGAAGCGGCGGGGATTTTTGCACCGGTGTCGTCATGGTCTGCCCGTACTAAGCATACCATCGCAATAGGGCAGGAAATCGGCGTTACCTCCTTGCAAATTGTGCAGGCCGCAACAGCCTTTACCAATAAGGGAAAAACCTTAAAGCTGAGTCTGCTGTCCGAAATTTTCGATTCGGCAGGCAAGCCGGTGTATCGGCACAAACCTAAGCCGCTGGAACAGGTCATTTCCGCAAACACGGCAAAAACGGTGCTCGACTATATGCAGACCGCCGCCGATGACGGCACCGGTTTCCGCGCTTCGATTAAAGGAGTTCCCATCGCAGTTAAAACCGGTACGGCTCAAATGGCGCAAGCGGACGGACGCGGCTACAGCTCTACCGACTATTTAAGCAGCTGTATCGGTATTTTCCCCGTCGACGATCCGCAGGTTATCCTGTATATGGCGGTTATCCGCCCCGTCGGGGAAACCTACGGTTCGTTAGTCGCCGCGCCGGCTATCTCGGAAGCCGCAAACGCAATCATCGACTACCGCGGTATGGGACGCACCAATGCGCCGAACGTAACGCACACGGGTATTATTCAATCCCATCGCCAAACACCGGTAACCGTCGGCAATACGATGCCTAATTTAATCGGCACGCCGAAGCGGCTCCTCCTCGAGCTGTTAAACAGAACCGATATTACGGTTAAGCTGACCGGCGACGGCTATGTAACAGCCCAGAGCCCGGCGGCGGGGACACCTATCGCAAAAGGAATGATCATTGAACTCAGCCTCGAATAGCGGCGCGGCTTCTACCGGCATCCCTTTTGCGGTTGACCGCGGAACGTTTCTCCGGAATTGCAGCAGCTTTACCGCCCGCTTTCCCGAACAGGCGGCGAGGCTTGGGCTTGATAAGCCTGAATCCGCCCTGCAGCGTTTACAAGCGCTTCCGCCCGAATACCGCCTTTTACCAGCGAAGGCACGGGGGATGGAACATACGGCGACGCTGACGGTAAGGGGCGGTTTTCTGCATTCCAAATATAACCCGCAGGAAGAAGCCCGCCGCATCCTCGGCTCCGAATTTTTCCAAACCGCAGAGGTGCGGAACCGCTGTATTTTTGCGGGGCTCGGTTTAGGCTACCTTGCTTCGCAGTATATTGAGCATTTCCCCGCCGCCGAAGCGGTAATTATTGAAGCCGATTGCAATGTTTTTCTTTGCTTTTTAGCCGCCCGCCGGCTCGATTCTTTTTTCCGGCACCGGAAGCTCAGCCTCCTAATAGGCACGCAGCCGGAAGAGGCCGCGTCGTTTCTTGCCTCGACGGGCTGGAATAGCAGCATACTGTTTAAAGCCGCCGTTTCCATCGAAGCGTACAAGCAATGGTACGAAGCGTTTTTCGTGCTGCTTGAGCGGAATAAAATGAAAAACAGCATCAATGCCAAAACGCTGGAACGCTTCGGTACGCTGTGGTTAAAAAATACGGTTAAAAACCTGAGTACGCTTTGTACGGCGGCGAAGATCGGCTGTTTTAAAAACGCCTTTCCCGATGCAGCTGCCGCCGTACTTGCCGGCGGGCCGAGTTTAACCGCCCATCTTGAGCTGATTAAAAAAAGCGGCATGGATTTTTTGATTATCGCAGTGGATACGGCGCTGCGGGCCTGTCTGCGGGCGGGAATTACACCCGACTTTGTCCTCAGCTTTGACCCCCAGTATTGGAACTACCTGCACACCGCCGGATTGGATACGGGTAAATCGCTTTTAATCAGCGAGGCGGCGGTTTTTCCGGCCGTACTCCGGCAGCAGAGCCGCGCCGTGTTTCTTTCCAATTCTTCTTCGCCCTTTGCCCGCTACCTTGAAGGCAAGGGACAAAACGAAGCCGGCGATGCGGACTGCACGCTTGCGGCCGGGGGGTCCGTTGCAACGACTGCGTGGGATTTTGCGCGGTATATCGGTGCAAACCCTGTTATCATGGCGGGGCTGGACTTAGCCTACCCCAACAAGCAAACGCACTTTGCAGGCAGTACCTTTGAAGAAGCCGCGCATACCCGCTCCACCCGCCTTGCCCCCGCAGAGCAGGCGAATTTTAATAGCTTATATTCGGCGTTTCCTTCGCTGCACAAAGATTACGCCGGAGGTACGGTGCTGACCGACCGCCGGATGCTGCTCTATGCGTGGTGGTTTGAAAGCGCGCTTGCAAAATATCCCGAAGTTAAAACTTTTAACCTGATGCCGCACGGGGTTTTTATACCCGGAATGCCTGCCTGCTCTGCGGAAGACTTTGCCGGTTTGACGGCCGGCGGCCTCCCGCGCACCGCCATCGAGGAGCGGCTTCAGACGATTGTACATAATGCGTATTCCCAAGCGTTTTTAGACGGCTGCGGTGCGCGGGAGCGGCAGTTAGCCGCTTCGGTCAATGCAATGACCGAAGGAGCCGCCGCCCTTGCAGCACAAGCGGAAAAAGCCGAGGCACTGTGCCGCCGCTTAGCGGAATGCAGCTCCGGCAGTGCAGAACACATAGCAGAACAAGCTGCGCTCATTACGCAGCTCAACAAAATAGATGAAGAAATTAAAAACGGCTTTGCAAAAGATTTAGTTGCAGTGCTCTTTTTTAACGATGAAAACAGCGCTGACGGAAGTTTACCGCCTATCGCTGCTGCAGAAAAAGTGTACGGAAGGATCCGGCAGATGGCGCTGCAGGTATGCACGATATTTAAAAACCGGTAAAAAAGGGCATTTCTAAAAACTCGGTTAGATTTTTAAAGATTCCCAAAGATTTTTCTAAATGTTTTAAAACAGCTGCCGACAATGAACATAGAGCGGGACATTAAACGGCGGTATCAACATCCAGACGCCGTTTCTTATACACCCGAAAACAAGGGCGGTTTGATGCTGTTGATCAAGCCGTCCTTTTTTTTGCAAATATACGGGGCATCTGCGTTGTCGCTACGCCGAAATAAATGCTCGACGTACACCAAGTACGCCTCCGCTTTATTTCGGCTAGGCTCCTAGCAGCTGTACCGTCTATTTGCAAAAGCGCTGGATATGGCATATCTACTTCGTTGCCTTGATGTCATCTTCCTTAAAGAGCCAAATCAGTGCGTCATCGATTGCTTTTGTGAGGACAAGCACATGAATGTTTTGTTTTTCTTTCTGTATATATTTTTTCCAGTGCTGCAAGGAACGTCTTTTTAGCTCGTGTTTTTGTACTTTAATCCGTTTATCCGCCTCATCCTTATCGATGCCGAGATACGTATAGAGCCCGCAGGCCATAAAATAAACGCCGAGCAAGCGGACAAGCGGTTCGTGTTCCGTTTCCAGCATAAGGGAGAACTTTTCCGCAGCTTCGCGGTACCGTTTCAGCATCTGAGCCGCAAAAGCGTCATAAAACGGAATCCAAGGAGAAACTTCATGAGGTTGTACAACAATACGAGCCATAAACTCGGCAAGGCCTTGATAATCGCTTGAAAGCAGCTTCGCCGCGGCAAAGCGGGAAGCAAACGTTTTAATATATTCGGGTTTGTTATCTTCGAGTACCCGTTCAAGCCGTCTTAATATTTCAAAATCTCCCAGTAAAATACTGATTTCACACAACAGCCGTACTTTTTTAGCGGTAAGATGATGTTTTTCAAAAATTTCCGTTTCCAAATAGAGAGACAGCGCAGGCCAATCTTCGGATTCAAGGATGGTTATCAGCTTCCAGTTGGTTATAAAAAAAATATTCATTCCCACAAAGAGAATCAGAAAAAAAAGTATGAATATCCAGTAGTTTTTAAAAAAATTGCCGATAAATTCAGTACCGGCGGTAAAGAATGAAAAAGAAAGCACTGTAAAGAAGATGGTTAACAGAACAGCATTGAATATAATAATAAGCACTTTTAATTTCATTCAAAATCTCCTATAATCTATAAATCTATATCAATGGTGCGAAAATTTTTGATCACATATTCAGTGTACTACAGGAGCGTATTTAAGTGAATACATTGAAACTTTTAGAGTTAGCCCCTCCCGTATATTTTACGGAGGATGTGTACATTGATAAAAAGTTTTTGTTGTTTACTCAGGGAAGCTGTTTTACGGATGAATTGAAAAGACTCCTCTCTGAATGGCAATTTACGCTTCTTTATACGAAAGGGAGCGTTACCGAAGAATCTCCGCAAAAAGAGGATAAAGGCGCCGGCAAGACCGATGCGGACGGTAAAATGCAAGACCTTGCCGAACAGAAACTTTCGGGAGAGTTGGTAGAAAAGACCTATAAAAGATTTTATGATTTTACGGACGAAGTATATAGCACATACCGCAACAAACAGTCGCTCAATACCGAAAAAATAATTGCGAAAATGAAGGAGCTGTGTGCCTTTGTACAGGAAAACCGGCAGGCGGTACTTATTCTGCAATCCATTATGCCTTATAACGTGGATAATTTTCTTGTTACCCATTCGCTGCGTTCGGCGGTTTTCGCCATCGTAGTCGGTATGGAACTTAAAATGCAGAATCATCAGCTGGTGGAGTTGGCGACCGCCGCCTTGATGCACGAAATAGGCCTTATCCATATTGCAGAAGACATTTATTCCAGAGCGGGAGAACTGTCGGACGAAGAAAAAAAATATCTCCATGTTCATCCGGTGCTCTCGTGTAAAATATTAAAGAAAGCGAAATTCCCGCTGCCGGTTTGTCTCGGTACGCTCGATCACCATGAGCGGGAAAACGGTACGGGCTATCCTCAACGGCTAACCGGTGAAAAAATTTCTCTTTACGGAAAGATTATTGCGGTTGCCTGTTCTTATGAGGCGATGACCGGCGAACGTAAGTATAAAAAAGCGGAAGACCCCGCAACGGGATTACTGAACGTTTTAAGGCGGGAGCCTTCGCAATATGATGAAGAGGTCTTGAAAGCGCTTTTGAATGCTTTGTCGTTTTTCCCGATCGGCAGCTTTGTGTATCTTTCAAACAATGCCGTTGCACAGGTAATCGACAACAATTCGGAAGATCCCCGCTTCCCTATCGTACGCGTTATCGACCGGTCTGCAAAAGGAGCTTTTTCGGAAGCAATCCGTACCGCTATGGACGGCATTAGAATTATGCGACCCGCACGTAAAGAAGAATGGATTGCCGCCCTTAGTAAGGGTAAAAAGGAAGCGTAATTTTCCCCGCGCTGCGTACTAGCGTAAGCGCACAATAGTTTTACCGGTGCCGCCGTGTTCGGGGCGGGCGAAAAAGAATTCCGCGACATACGGAGCTGCGGCAAGTTTTTCCTGTACCATTGTTTGCAGCACCCCGTTTCCTTTTCCGTGTACAATCGAAAATTCCTGCATATTGTGCATCAAGGCAAGATCGAGCTGATTTTGCAAGTGCTTTTCCGCTTCGTCAAGCCGCATACCTAATAGGCGCAGCTCAAGTTCGGGGCGGCTTTCCTTATGCAGCTCCGCCTCTACCACAACCTGCGGTGTACGCAGCGGTGCGGCGGCCGGGCTTAGCGGTTCAAGTTTATCGGCAGGAAAGGTCATCTTAACGGTATCGACCGCCACCAGCCAGTTCTTTTTTTCTTTCCGGATAATAACGCCGCGCCGGTGCAGGTGGGGGATAAGCACTTCCATACCTTCTGTAAGCGCTTCGTTTGTTGAGGCGCTTGCAGGAACACCGGTCGCAGACATACCGTTTGCGGGTTTCCCGTGCGCCTGTTCCCGATTCCGCAGCGCTTGCTCCATGCCGGAAAGTTCCTGCTGCTCATTGCCGATCTCCGTCTGCTCCTCCGCAAGCGTTTGTTCAAAGCCTGCAAAAAACTGCTTCAGCTTACTCGTCTTTTCGTGCGTCAGCTCCCCTTCTTGAATTTCCCGGACGAGGTTTTCTATCTCGTTGCGCTTTTGCTCGAAGAGGTCATTCAAGCGTTTATACCCTTGAGAGCGGAGGTGCAGCTCTTTTTGGCGGAGCTTGAGGGCGTTTAAATCGAAGCGGCGCTGCTTTTCCGTAAGCGCCTTTTCCGCCTCTTCTTTTTCCCGCTCAAAGACTGCGAGCTGCTCATGCTTTTCCATCAGCCCCTTGATAAGGGCGGCGGCATCGGCGGAACTGTCCGCCATGTAAGCGCGGGCGGCTCTGATAACTTCGGCGGGCAACCCGTTTTTTTCCGCAATATCGACGGCGCGGCTTTCGCCGGGTATGCCCATCAGTATCCGGTACGAGGGGCGGAGCGTCGCTTCGTCAAATGAAACGGAGGCGTTCACGCAGCCGCGTTTCCGGTACGCATAGTTTTTTAACACACCGTGATGGCTTGTTACAAAGACGCGCGAGCGGCGGGCAAACAGCTCATCCAAAATCGCCATGGCGAGCGCGCCGCCCTCTTGAGGGTCGGTACCGCTGCCGAGTTCGTCAAGCAGAATGAGGCTTTTCTCATCCGCCGCCTCCAATAGCCCCCCGACCGTGCGCATGTATGCGGAAAAGGTGGAAAGCGAGCGCTCGAGCGACTGTTCATCCCCGATGGCGCAGCCGACATACCGGAATACCGGAATCCGCGTGTCTTCCCCTGCGAGTACCGGCCAGCCGGTTTGGTTTAATAGAACAAAGAGGGCGGCGGTCTTTAAGCTGACGGTCTTACCGCCGGTGTTCGGCCCCGTGATAATCAGTATCCGCTCGTCCGCCGCCAGTTTAAGGTCGATAGGCACTGCCGCCGCGCCGAGCAGCGGATGCCGTGCCGCCTGCAAATAAAAGTATTGAGAGCTTCCCGTATCGGGCACAAAGACTCCGTTTTCGGAATATGCCCAGCGGGCAGCGGCGGCGGCACAATCCAGCTCCGACACACACTCATATACCCGTTCAAGCGGATCCGCTTCCGCCGCGAGCTTTGCGCTGATGTTCAGCAGCAGGCGGTGCAGCTCCTGCTCATACTCAGCCTGCGCCCGCATCAATTCGTTATTGCGCAGCACGATGCTTTCCGGTTCAAGGTAAAAACTCTGCCCCGACTGCGAGTATTCGTGGATAATGCCCTTAATCCGCCCCTTAAAGTTGGAACGCACCGCGATAACCTGCCTGCCGTTCCGCAGTACGGGCGCAGGAGTCTGCAGCATCCCCTTGGTAGACTCGTCGGTGCAGTAGCTCCGCATGGTTTTTTCGATATCGGCCTCGATACGCCGCATCTTTTTTTGAATCGCCGTAAGCGTAGGAATGTCCCGCAGCGCTCCGTTTTTGTCGATAAACGAAAACACCGCCTGCTCGGTTTGTGGAAGCGGCGGCATCGATTCGATGAGCCTACAGGCGGCGCTCTCCGGCTTCTTTTGTTTTGCAGCCCAAGCCTTCAGCTCATCAATCTGCAGCGCCAAAAGCCCCGCCGCATAGAGTTCTTCTACGGTAAGGCAGACCCCTGCGGTGTGCAGCTGTTTTAACACGGAATCGAGCGGCGGGATGTTTTTAATCGGGAGCGGTTCGTCAGCCTGCAAAAAACCGAGAATATCCCGTCCAAGCTCCTTTGCTGCCGCAATTTCCGCCGCATCCTGCAGCGGCCGTTTCTGCAAGCACCGTTCACGCGCTTGCTCCGATTTGCAGTAGCCTGCGATAATCTCCGCAATGCGGAAAAATTCTAAAACCTCAAATGTATGCGGTGTCATTAAACTTCCTGATTTATTAATTGATCCCGTCGAGCGGGAGATGCCCCTGCGGTTTAAAATCGCCGAGCAAGGCGGCAAAGCCTGCGGTAAACGAAACCGGCGCATAGCTGTAAAGGGCAAGCGCGGACGGGATTTCGGGAATGCCCGACAGAAATACCGGCGAAAGGCAGGAGAAAATAATATACCGTTTTTGGGGATAGGTCTTATAGAGCTGCTGTAAAAGTTGGAGCGATGAATCGTTTGAAAGACAGAAGATAACGGTATCGCTTGCGGCGGTCTTGGTAAAAATGCCGTCCGACAGGTTGCTGGTTCGGGCGGCGGGAAAGCGTTTTAAGCCTGCCTGTAAAAACGCGGGATATGCCCCTGCGAGCAATATCTTTTCCCCGGTTTTTGCCGTGTACGGAATGTATTTACCCCGGACAACGGTAATCGCCCGCGCTGCAAGGGAAAGAAAAAAGGCCTGCCCTTCGGCATCGGGCAGCTTTTCGGTAACGGCATACACGTCCGGGTACAGCGGAACCGCATTGCCGCTTTTAAAATACCTCAGCTTTGTTTCGATAATTCTCCGCGCGGCGTCTTTAACCCTCAGCCTAAATGCTTCGTTTGTCTGCATCCGCTGTAAATTTTCAGTCCAAAAGGCATCGTAGAGGCGCGGCGTAGTGGAAGATTCGATAATATCGTTTCCTGCCTCAAGGGCGAGCTGTACCGCTTTAGCCACCGTACCCGCATAGCGGATGGCGCCGTGCATCATCATGTCGTCGGTGATAATCAAGCCTTTAAACCCGAGCTGCCCGCGCAGTACGGTTTGCAGCAAATACGGAGAAAACGAGGCGGGCTCCCCGTGCTCGGATACGGCGGGAAAGTTGAGGTGTCCGGTCATAATCGCCGGTACATCCGCATCGATAAGATATTGGAACGGAACGAGTTCGCGGTTATAAAACGTCTCTTTGGAGATGGCAATACTCGGCAGCTTTCCGTGGCTGTCAAGCGCGGTATCTCCGTGGCCGGGAAAATGCTTGGCCGTAGTGAGCACGCCGGCTTTATTGCTGCCTTGCATAAAGGCGCGGGCTAAAATTCCCGCCGCCTCCGGCGATTGCCCGAAGGAGCGGGGCCCGATAATAGAAGATTCATGGTTGGTATAGAGGTCTACCGTCGGCGCAAAATTGAGGTTAATCCCAAGCGCCGACAGTTCGCGGCCGATATAAAAACCTTCGTAGTAAGCGTCAATAGGGTAACCGGAGGCGCCGATGGCAAGGTTCCCGGGCGTTTCCGACGTGCGGCCTTTAACGTGGCGTATCCAGCCGCCCTCCTGATCAGTTGCGACAAAGAGCGGAATACGAAAGCGGGTACCGTTGGCTTTTTTCTGCAAAAGACTGACAGCCTTTGCAAGTTCAACGCTGTCTTCGGTGTTCCAGCCGAATATCTTGATGCTGCCGAGGCTCCGCTCGGTAATCCAGTTCATCAAAAGGTCGGTAGGAGCCTGTCCCGCCCATCCGAACATGAACGTTTGGGACAATAGCTCGTCATCGGTCATAGCCTCCGTAATCCGGCCGGCAAGTTCCACGGCGGGTACGGAGTCGTAAAAGTCGGGCAGCGTTTTAAGCCCGCCGGTTTGAGCTTGAGCATTCAGTTGTATCTTGAACTGCGGTAAAACCAGCAGCGCGGCGCCGAATAGGACGGCGGCAAAATACTTACGATGCAAAGCTTTTAGCTGCGGAGATTATCGATATAGGCTGCAGCGGTATGAGCGGCAATAGCGCCGTCGGCAACTGCAGTAACCACTTGCCGGAAGGATTTAGCGCGCACATCGCCCGCCGCGTAGAGCCCTTCGATGGAAGTACGCATATCCTCATCGGTAACGATATATCCGGCAGCATCTTTTGTTGCGTCGGGGAACAGCTCCGTTTTAGGATTCATACCGACAAAAAAGAATACCGCATCGCAGGCAAGCTCCCGCTCCTCTTGCGTTTTTATGTTCCGCAACACTACCGCCGTTACCTTATCGGTTCCTTTAATTTCCGTAACGGTTGTATCGAATACCGCCTTTATATGAGGATTGTTCAATGTCCGGGTAACGAGCGCCTTTTGCGCGCGGAACGTGTCGCGGCGGTGAACCATTGTAACGGTGTCCGTCAGATTGGCAAGGAAGAGCGCTTCATCGCAGGCTGCATCCCCTCCGCCGACTACGACGATGTGCTTGTTTCTAAAGAAGGGGCCGTCGCAGGTAGCGCAATACGAAACGCCTTTACCCTGAAGCTCTTTTTCTCCCGTTACGCCGAGGCTGCGGTGCTCCGCCCCCGTCGCAAGAATGACTGCAAGCGCCGTATAGGTTTTATCCGCGGTTTTGACGGTAAAGGTTTTATCCCCGTTTTTGGTAACCGCTTCAACTTTATCGGAAGAAAACTCCGCGCCGAATCCCGCCGCCTGTTTACGCATATTTTCCGAAAATTCAAAGCCGTTAATCGGTTCCGCGTATCCGGGATAATTTTCAAGTGAATCGATTAAAACCGCCTGTCCGCCCGGCGCTTTTTCTTCCAGCACCAATACTTTTAAATTTGCTCGGCATGCATATTGCGCCGCAGCCATACCCGCCGCGCCTGCGCCGATAACAATAATGTCATAATTTGTATTCATTGCCATAATGTACGAAAAAAGCCGGCCTTGGTCAATTCAAGGGGGCGGCACGGCTACGGGAATTACCCTAGCTGCGCAATTTACCTTTACTTGTTATTATGATACTATCGGGTAAAATGGAACAGCTTCATAAAATTTGTGTTAGCAACAATATAGAGACGAATGCCTAACTTAAATACGGAAAGAGGAACCATATTCACTCGGAGCACGGCAAGTTTAAGGTAACGCCAAACGGCGGTCAGAACTGGTCGGTAGGCAGCAACGGCTATTTGACGACGCCGTAGGAGAAACAATTACCGGCAATTCATAATTAAAAATTATGAATTATGGACACTGTTCTTTCTTGTAAACTTGAATAAGCCTGTATACATTTAACAGTTCACCGCGGATGCCAGAAAGCTCCGTAATACGTCCGCGGCCATCCTTGCCGGAAAGATCGGAAAGCAGCTGTTGCCCTGCTCCTTCAAGCGTAAACTTCCGTACCTCAATCAGATACTTCATACGGAAAATTAAATCGAGGTGGTGGTCGGTATAGAGTCTCCTGCCCTGAGCATCCTTTTGCGGGCGCAAAAAAGGCAGAGTCTGTTCCCAATAGCGGAGAATATGAGCCTTGATGCCGGTGAGCTTTTCAACCTCGCCGATGGAAAAGCCTGTCACGGTTTTACCCGCTCTTCCCATTTTACGCGGCTGCCTTTAACCCGCACAATAAAGGGTATGGAAGTAAACCCGAGGTCTTTCCGTATCCGGTTGCTGATGTAGCGGAGATAGGATTCCGAGACAAGGTCGGGTTTGTTGGCAAAGATTAAAAACTCAACCGGACGGACGGAGGTTTGCAGCATATACTTGAGCGTGAACGAATTGCGCTGCCCGTGCGGAGGGGGAACGGCCTCAAGCCAGTCTTTAAGCGCAAGGTTGAGTGCGGATGTTTCTACTTTTTTGGTCAGCTGATCGAACAGCTCCAGCGCGGTGTTGAGCAGGTCGGGAATACCGCTGCCTTTCTGTGCGGAAACCGGAACAATCGGTGCGTATTCCATCTTACCGAACATGATTTTGATATACTGCTCCGCATCGCGGAATTTTTTTTCGCCTTTGACCAAATCCCATTTATTCAGCACAAAGATAACACCCAGCCCCCGCTTGGTCGCCTGTACGATGATTTTTTTGTCTTGTTCGGTCAACCCTTCTTCCGCATCGATGAGGTGAAACACGATGTCGGCATTCTCCAAGCTCTTCATTGCTCGGACAACCGAGTAATACTCTATGTCTTCTTTTACCTTCGTTTTGCGTCTGATGCCGGCGGTATCCTGAATGATAAACTGCCTGCCTTTATAGAAAAACTCACCTTCCACCACATCGCGGGTAGTACCGGCAATGTCCGAAACAATCGATGCGGAAGTCTTGGTAAGATAGTTGCTGAGCGTGGACTTACCGGTGTTGGGTTTTCCGATGAGGGCGATGCGGATTGCGGTGTCGGCAGGCGCTTCGCATACGCGCGAAAAGTCCAAGCCTTTTGTTATTTCCTCGGCAAGCGAGGTGATGTTATCCCCGTGTTCCGCACTGATGCACAGCAGCGACGGAAAGCCGAAGCTTAGATAGTTGTAGGCTTCCGCTTCGCCGCGTCCGCCTTCTGTTTTATTCACCGCGGTAATGAGCTTGTCCCAATAGGGGCGCAGAAAGCGGATAAATTCTTCGTCTTCCGCAGTCGGGGCAGAGGCTTCTAATAATAGAAGAATTTTATCGGCGCGGCGGAGCGCATCCTGCGTTTTTTCTACGACAAGCTCGTCCATCATGTCGTCGTTTTTGTCGCCGCTGCGGGTCAGCTTAAAGCCGCCGGTATCCATCAGCCGCACGGGTAACCCGTTGATAATCGCCTGCGCCTCGATAGGGTCGCGGGTTACGCCGGGTGTCGGGTCGGTAATGGCGCGGCGCTCCCGCAAAAAACGGTTGAACAGGGTAGACTTTCCGACATTCGGACGTCCGGCTATCACCACCAGCGGCGTATTTTCGTATTTTTTGCGGTAGTCAAAAGCCCCTTCCGATCCTTCCGGAGTTGTAGGGTCTGTTTCCATCCTGATGCCTGTATCTGTAGCGGTATCTGTATGCACTACCGTATCGGCATCACCCGTTTCATTTCTATCGTCTCTATAGGTATCTATTCTGCGGTTTTTACTCATTATCCTTCCTCAAATATTCCCTTGCCGGACTGTGATTATAGAAAATTACCGCAGCTCTAACAACACCCTAGGGTATCAATTCTTAATTATGAATTATGAACAGCTGTGCGACAAAGCAGATAGTAGATGAGGTAGCGGTAATTGTAAAAGCCGGTAATTTGCTACATTCGGTTATGTATGCTATAATCTCCGCTATGAATACCGAAAAAACGGCGGAACAGCTTCTTTCCGCACTGGAAAAAGCAATTAAAGGAAAGAAGGATGTTCTCCGTCTTTTTATTACCGCATATCTGACCGGCGGGCACGTCCTTTTAGAGGATGTGCCGGGCGTCGGGAAAACCACACTTGTTAAAACCTTTGCAGCGCTTATCGAAAAAGACGGGCAGCCTGCGCGGTTCAAACGTATCCAATGCACCCCCGACCTTTTACCCTACGACATTACCGGCGTGGAAGTTTTTAATGCGGGGCGGAATACCTTTGAATTTATGGAAGGCCCGGTGTTTGCGGACATTCTGCTTGCGGATGAGCTGAACCGCACCCCGCCTAAGGTACAGTCCGCCCTGTTGGAAGCGATGGCCGAGCGGCAGGTAACCGCCGGTACGGTAACCCGCCCGTTAAGCCCCTATTTTTTTACAGCGGCTACGCAAAATCCGGTGGAAAGCTTAGGTACCTATCCGCTCCCCGCCGCTCAGCTTGACCGGTTCAGCATCTGTCTTTCAATCGGTTATCCCGATGAAGACGCGGAAACCGAGCTGCTGCACGAACAAACGCACCCTGCCGACGCGGAGCCGGTTACGCCGGTTGTTTCCATCCGGGATATTGCGGCTTCGCGGGAAGAACAGCGGCAGGTATTTGTGCATCCCGTACTTGAACAAGTCATCGCGCGGATCGGGAAAGAAACGCGGGCACACCCTGCTTTTAGGCTCGGCACATCTCCTCGCGCCGGTTTGCATTTACTGCATATAGCCCGTACCTTTGCCCTTGTCAACGGACGTAATTGGGTGGAAGACGATGATATCCGCACGCTTGCGCCGCTTGTACTTTCCCACCGCTGTCTAATAAAAACCGGCGCCGGCGCGGCTTCGGAACTCATCAACAATATTACCGAAACGGTTATCCGTATCGCCGACAAACGAACTGATTGGATGCGGCCGGCCGAGGCATGATGCGGATACGGATTACGGTACACGGTGCGGTATACACCGCAATGGGAGCGCTGCTTTTAATAAGCGGCCTGCTCCGCGGAGAGCTTTTGAGCGCAGTCTGCGGCGGATTACTCACCCTCTATGCCGGTTTTGCCGCCGCAGCCGTGGGCGTTACCGCCCTTTGTTGGAAAGCGCAAGAACCCGAACTAACGGAAGACGGCAGCGGCTTTACGGTTATTCCCGCCCGTTCCAAAGCGGTGCAGGCAGGGGAGACTGCGCGCTTTCCTCCTTGCGTTCCCGGAAGTGCAGTATGTTACACGATTGAATTTTCACTATCACCCAACCATACCGCAGAAGCGGCGGAAACGGTAGAAACTCTTTTCATCCCGTTGCAGGGAATGCAGGCTGCCTGCTACCCGGAACATCTGCACCGCGGACGGTACTTTTATAAGCGGCAGTATCTCAACATCCGGGACTTTGCCGGTTTTTTTGCCGCGTTATATATGCAGTCGCCTTGTTTATCCGCCGCCTACACCGTAGTGCAGCCGGTGCTTCCGCCGAACAAAGCCTTGGCTCCCGACCTCCGCTCCCGTGCTGTAAACGATCTTCCGTCCCAAGAGCGTACACACGAGCTTTATGAATCGCGCCCGTATTTTCCCGGCGACGACCCGCGGAAAATTCACTGGAAACTCTATGCGCATACGCAAACCCTTTCGATAAAGCTCGGCGCTTTTGAACCGCCGCCGGTTAAACGTTTAACGATATATATAGAAGAACCGGTAGTTTTAAAAAAAGAGCGGGTATCGGCCGCCGCTGTATATGATGCTTTTATCGGCCGCCTTTCCGGTGTGATTGTGCAGCTGCTGAACGCCGGTATTCAATGTTCTCTTCTATTATATGACTATCCGCAAAAAGCCTTGCAGCACTACGAACTAATCGAGGAAGGATCCGCCGCTGCTGCGCAGATACAAAACCTGCTTGCCGTACCCGCGCTCCGTTTTTCGCCGGAAGCTATCCCCGATGCAGCGGTGGTCTTTAATGCAGTGCACGGCGGCGGCCTGCTATATTGTTATCTTCCCGCTGTAGGCAAAAAGATTGCCGCTTCCCCAAAAAGTACCGCGGGTGAAAAGGCTCCAATTTATGAGGCCGCTGCTTATAAAAAAATCACAGCGGATGAAAAAATCGCAGCGTGCCGCCGGAGCGGGATAGAAACGCTTTTTTGCCTTGCCGCACCTCCGGTACCGGAAGAATATACGCCGGACGATTCCCGGATGACAGACGGCACGGCCTCCGGCCGGGAATCTTCTTCGGCTGCCGAGCCTAAACCTTCTGCACAGCACCGTATTCTAGGCCGGAGGTACATACACCGGCTGCTGTACTCTTCCGCCGCTTCCGCACGGCAGGATGCTTTTTACCGCAACGTGCGGGAAGCCGCCGAGCGGGAACTCCGTATCTTTACCGCAGGAAATTGCCATGCAGAACTACTCTAAACCTGCCGCCGTGCTCCGTATATGCTCTCTTCTGCTGCTCCTATCGGTACCGCACCGCTACCTTGCCGGTATTCTTCCTGCAGCGGCGCTGCCTGTGTGGGGGCTCTGCTGCACGGCGGTAATTCACTTTCTGCATAGAAAGGGAATACGTGCGGAAGCGGCGTGGGGCATCGGTTTTTCAGCCGCGCTGCTTATCCCCGCGTGCGTACTCGGAGTGCTTGCGCTGATACCGCAGCTCATTGCGGACACACTTTTTTTGCGCCTCAAGCTGATATTCGGCTTACTTGCACTTACCGCCTTTATCAGTATTACCTCGACAGTGCTGTTCATCTCCGCCGAACGGTGGCGGCGCTATGAGCCGCTCGCAGCCATTCTCGTATTCTCTCTGCTGTTTTTCCCGCAGCAGCACTACCGTCTTACGGTGTTTTCCCATCCGGTCTTTGCGGCAGGCTTTGCCGGTGTCTTTATGCTGATTCAAACAGCCGTGCTCTGCATCCCGTCCGGTAAACGCCGGCGGTTCGCGGTGTTCTTTTCCGTCTTTATCGGCTTAACGGCGATCATCCTTGCACTCCTCATCAGGACGTTTAATAAAAGCTCAGTCGGCAATAACGGCGGTCTGCTTGAACAAAAGCTTTTCGAGTTTGATTTTTCTCAGTTTTTACAGTTGCAGGATGAGGTAAAAATGAATACCAATCTGGTGATGGTAGTGCACGTCGATCAAGAATATGATTCTCACTTATTCCGTCGCATGTACCTGTCGGGCTGGAGTCCTCAAAAAGGGTTTTACGAAAAAACAGCTCCCGGTGAACCGGAGCAGCCGCTGCGGGTCGCCGGACAGCCGGAGGAGCTTCCGCATCAACCTTTCCTGTGCCGCGAACGGGTCAGTCAAGAAATATTTACCGTCAACCTCGACCCCGATTCCCTTGTCGCGCTCGACTATCCGCTGTCGGTAACGCCGTACACGGTGTGGGACACCGTGAGCTTTAAAGGCGCTTACAAGGTGGAAAGCGAGATACTGCATGGTGTGCCGCTCGACCTTATTACGGCGGAAGCGCCGTCGGGGAATCCGGAGGAAGGACTTTCGGCGGAAGCTTTGCGTTTTTATACCGCGGTAGATTCCGGCACAAAGGAGCTGCTTTCCCCCATCGCGGAATCGGTTACCGCTCCGTTTGCACTCTACTATGATAAGGTCTACGCCTTGCTCGACTATTTCCGCGAAGGCGAGTACCGGTATTCGCTCCGCCCCGGGCAGGCTCCCGACGGCGATCAGCTGCGGTATTTTGTTACCGAATCGAAAAAAGGCTATTGCTCGTATTTTGCCTTTGCATACTGCCTGATGCTCCGCAGTCTCGGCATCCCTGCACGGGTCGCCGCCGGATTTTTCCTGCAGCCTGAATCGGGTATCCTCAATTATTATCCGGTGAGGGCGAATATGGCGCACGCATGGGTGGAAGTGTTTTTCCCGTACCTCGGTTGGGTAGATGTAGACCCGACAACCGAACAGCTTGCGGAAGGAGAAATGCTCGATTTCTCCTTTCAGGCAGGCGGCGATCAATTTACGCAGCTCCTCGACGAAATTCTGTTAAACCGGTCGTCGCTCCGTGCCCGGCATGATGGAGCGCTTTCTGCGGCAGAAGCCCAAACCGTTGCCCAGCGCGTTTCGCAGTTTTTTAACATGCACCGCGGAATACTGCTCGGTATTGCCGCGCTGGTTCTCATTCTTTTGTACGGTTTGTTCCGCGCCTATCCGTATCTGATTATCAGGTTTTCGCGGAATAACCGGAAGATTATTCTCACGCTGAAACGGCTCCATAAACATCCGAGCGAAGCTTTCTATGCGCTCACCCAAAAAGCAAAGTTCGCTCCCGCCTGTACCGACGAAGATGTTGCAGTGGCCAAGCGGCTCTACCGCGCGGAGAAAAAGCAGCGGCAGCCGGATGGCGCGCAGGTAAATGAGCCTTACCGAAAACATCCGCAGACTGATAGTTATGATGAGCGGACTGATATGGATACGCGTCGGAGCGATAAACAATCACCGCGCGGCGGGATGCTGCTTGTGCTGTTTTTGTTTCTATTGCCCTTACGTCTTTTCCCCGCATCCGGCGCCGATGAGCTGCTGCAAAAGGCGGATAAGGCGGTGCAAGCGGAAAACTGGGATACGGCCGCCGCGCTGCTCGAAGAAGGTATTGCGCGGTACCCTGCAAATGAGCTTTTCCAGCTCAAGCTCGGCGATATGTATTTTAACAACGGACTGTATGAACCGGCATACCGCCGCTTTACCGAAGGCTTGCGTATTAACCGGTACAACATTAAACTTCTGTACGGTGCGGCGGGCGCTGCTGCGGCTTTAAATAAAGAAGAGGAAGCGCGCCTGCTTTTGCATGAGTACCTGTCGTATAATCCTACGGATATTTTCGGATGGTCAACGTACGGATGGCTCTGCTTTAAAACGCACCGAACCGATGAGGGTATTAAGGCGATGCTCGACGCCCGCAGCAGCTACGGCGACGACGGCTGCATTGCAAACGCGCTCGGGAATCTGTACGGCGAACTTTTCGACTACCGGAATGCGGCGCTCTATTACCGGAAAGGAATCGAACTTGCGATACAAAACGATTCGCTTTACTCGGCTTCGGTGTATTCCTATAACAAGGCAATTTTGGAAACCGAATTTTATCATTTTGCGCAAGCGGAAGAAGATGCCCGCAATGCTTCCGGCTATTTTTCGCGTGCGTCGGGCTATTTGATTCTGGGAGAGCTTGAAGAGCGGAAGAATAATTTTGACCGCGCAATTACCTATTATGCACAATCGACAAAAGATAATCCTACACCGCTGCCGCTGATCAACCTTGCAAAGATCTATCTGCGGATGGGGCATTGGGAGCAAGCGGAACGCTATATCGCTCAAATTGAGCGGGTTACCGACTATTCGTGGATTGCGAATTTCGGTATGAGTACGGCGCAGTTTTATACCGAACTGTACGGTCTGTATCAAACCTTATACGAAAAAAAATATGCGGCGGAAAAGATACGGGTACCTGAAAGTATCAAGGATGCGTTTGTCAGGTCTAAAAACCTTACAAAGTATTCCGCATTGGTGCGGTATTATCGGGCGGCTTTTAGTATACACAATCTGAAATTGGCAAAGGAATACACGATAACGGACGCCGGCGGCAATACGCATGAGCTGTACAGAAACAGCTTTTATTACCGGGCATTTCAATCGGCGCCGTTTAAGGCTCGGCGGTATTTGCACCGTGCCGAGAGGCTTGAAACCTCGGTTATCCCGCAGGCGCGTCCCTCGTACATTGCCGAAAAAGGTATCCTGCTCCGCGATGCGCAGCTGCTGCGGGAAGCGCTGGAAACCCTCGATCCGGTATGGGAAAAAGAATTGCGGGAACAAGCTGCGGCGGCGCTGATCGGCTGCACGAAAAAAACTGAGCTGAAAACAATGCTCTATCAAGAGCTGCTGCAAAGCAACCCCGCCTGCTTTCCCGAACACGGGATACGGCTGCCGGTTACGCTGACCTGCACGGGTTCTAATGAACGGCTCAGAAAGCAAACCGAAAAACGCCTCGCCGCCGCTTTAAACAAATCGCTATTTACGGTTTCCAAGAGCGCACCGTTTGTTATTACGGCGGTATGCTCCGAAAGCGGCGTCCGCCTCAGCCTTACCGGCCGAGACGGCAGCGTCTATTTCCGCTATGACCATCCCGCTCCCGCTGCCGGTAAATATGCGGCCGCAGCCTGCGTCAACCGGTTTGCCGCACGGCTATTCAGAATTCATAATTAAGAATTACGAATCATTTTATCGCTGCTATGCGCTTGACAACATGCGCTTGACAAATACTGTGGCTTGCAGTAGCCCTAACATAGGCTTTGTAAAGTTTTTAAATGCTTGAACATCTTAGATATACTCCCAAAAACTTTACAAAGTATCCTATACTTAGGATAGTTTATCCTAAAGATCACAAGGCAAAAGGAGATGCGTTATGAAAACAAAAATGTATATCAGCTGCATGCTTGCGCTGATGATTACGGCTGCGGCATGGGCTGCTGAAGGTCCTTCTTCCCCGCAGAGCAAAGCGACGGCATCGCTGAACGGTACCGAAGCCGACCGGTTTATGAGCTTAACGGACTGGAGTACTGTAAACTTTGACAAGCTGTTTACCTATGCGGGATTTGCACAGCAGAATGTTAACCGCAACCGCAACATACTTGATGTGGGCGCCGCATTTAAGGCAGGCCCGGTATACATCGGTGCATGGTACCAAGGCCAGTTCGGAAATGTTAGTACCTCTAATAACAAGGGTACAACTACTACAATCACCGAATCTACCGTAAACCCCGGCACTATTGATAATACTGCGCATACAAACACTGCACGGATTAGCCAATCTCATAACGCCAATCACGATGTTGCCGTACTCATCGGGTTTAGCAACATGGGGGTACGCCTCGGCTATACACGGACAGGAAGAAATAATTCCGGTACGTATTTTGACAACGCGATAGTACCTGATACCGAAACCACCAACTCTAAAACACCCGGCCAAGTAAACGGTAAAACAACCTACGACCCCAAAGGTTATCTAAACGCCGCAGACCGTACCGGTACGGTTGACTTCGGTATGAACCTTTCGCTCGGTACTCTTTCCGTTAGCCCCACGGTAGGCCTTGAATTTAAGGTTGCTCAAGACTCCTCTTATGGTGTCCGAACGGTAACGACGAAAGACGAAACCTTGGGCACGTCCGATATAACAAAAACCGTATCGACAAGCAGCAGGAACGACACCAAAACAATCTTAACGGCAAAACTCGGTGCAGACTTAGGCTTGAACGATTCTTTAAATTCCAACTTCTCTTTCGGCTATGATTTCGGTATCGACATCTATGGTACAAAGAAGCACACGGCTGCGGACGGCAGTACAATAGCATTGGCAAACAGCTATACTATTCAAACCGACACCCATCGTGATGTGGTTACTCCTGCAAATCAGACCATTACCGACACCTTTAAAGCAACCGCCTACAACAAGTCCTATATTGCCAACACCCTTACCGTGGGCTATACGATGCGGAAAGACTTTACCGACCGGCTTTCTTTGTTTGCCGGTGTAAAAGCGCCTATCGGGTTCAACTTTGAAACGGAGGTAACAAAGGGTGTTGATAAAACCACGACAACTACCATAGACAAAGTAAATCCGTTAAACAACAACACTAGGGTAGTGGAGACGGAAACGCCTGCAACAACGGTAAAGACAACCACCGTTACGCTCAGCCCTTCCTTTAAAGCGGCTTTGACATACGCAGCAATTCCCAACCGTGTGTTTGTAAGCTTCGGTACGGAGGTTAAACCCTTCGGCCAAGGAACCGGCAAGTGCGAGTTTGAAACCGTTAAAACAACCGTTAACGGGTTTACTAAAACAACAACGACCACCACAACCTATCCAAACGATTCCTCCCGCACTACATCAGGTTCTTCAACAACACCGGTAGCATCTACCACGGAATCTGCCAACAATACCGTTAAGTACAGTAAGGTAACGGTTGATGTAAACCTTGGTGTACGCTGGAACATTGTGGACGCTGTGTGTGTTGACCTTGCATATAACAAATCAGTGTTGGAAGCCATCAACTGGACATCGATCGGCAATTTAAAGCTTGCCTGTACCATTAAATTCTAAGAGTCCTTATTTTGCCGGACGGAACCTTCCGGTAAAATGAGCATATTATCTTGTATAGGAGAATACGCTATATGAAAACAACTGCAAAATTAAGTCTGCTTGCCGCAGCCTTCCTGCTGGTGCTTGCAAGCTGTACAAACAACTTTACGCCCACGGCTCCTGCTGAAAACGCATTTGCCAAAAACGTGGAAAATAAAAATAATCAAGTGTCAACACAGCTCCGGGTTGTGGGTGGTATATCCGGGATAACACGGTATGGAGACGAAAGCGGTTATCGTGCTACCGTTACATTCAGCAAACCCGTCGATGTGGAAAGTGTAAAAAAGGCTGTTCATGTCCGGCCACTGAAGCCCCTGACTGAGAAGGGAAATCCTCAGCTTGGTGATGAACTTACGCTTGAATGGCTTACTACAACGGTAAATTCCGAACCTACTGCCGAGGTAAGCTTTAAGATTGTAACAACCTCTACCATGGCTGTTTACGTTTCGGTAAAAGGCGATACGGTAAAAGCTGCCGGTACCGATCAAAAAATGGATCAGGATCGCGATAATGAACAAGGGGAATCTACCGATAGCTATAAGGGCGATGATGACTATAATGAAATTCTGCCGTTAGGAGTAACTTATGCTCTTAGTCCCGCTTCCGCTTCCGCTACTAATATCTATGTCGGTAATAGATACTATCTGTATACAACGGCAAGTGGAACAAGAAAGGTTAACACTATATTGAGCGGCAAAGTTTCCTTTGAAAGAGGAAAGAAGGCTGATGATGTCAATACGGTTGTGGCCGAAAACGGAGACTTAGTAACGCATGTTGTTATCTCAAATGATGATTGGGATCCGAATAAATTCTATTCGGAAGAATCCTACGGTATTACCAAGGAGGATTTCGAAGCCTTTGTAAACAAGCATGTTGTTGTTGAACAGTTTACGGACAAGGAGTGGAAACCGGTTACGGCAAACTTTGTTACTGATACGACAACCACTTCCTCTTCCTATCGGAAGTTGGTAGCTGCGGTTTCACCAGTTACAGAGAATACTGAGATGCGGGTACGGTTTAAGGATATCCGTGATATAGCGGTAAAGAGCAGCGACTATGAGTATGCCCTTAGATATACAACCGATGCCCATGCAACCGATAACGCGGATACAACTCCCCTTATTCGTGCAAATAGCGGTGTAAAGGCCGGTGTCATTGTCTTTAGTAAAGGCTCGGCATTCACCCACAGTTGGAAAGCCGGTAATAAAGTAACGCTAACATTGAATCCGAATGCATTCACGTACTATGACGAGGGAGAGCGTACAATTACTCCCGTATTGGAGAAAGATAAAACTTATTCGCTGTCCTATACCGGCTTTGTACCCGGCACCCTTTCAAAGGATCACTTTAAGTTTGACGGTAACGTAACTTTCGCGGCAGAACATACGTATCAAGAAACATGGGGAATTTCGAAAACCTTCTTCAACACTTATCCTTACACTAAGCGCTTTACTGTAAGCGTTCCGTTGAAGCTGGTAAAAGCACCATCGGTTTCAAAGCAGGTGCAGGTAGACAGCTTCTCATTTGAGCCGTCCGATATTAGTGTATACCCCAATGCGGCAAACGATAAGCTTACCCTTACCTATATGTATACGCCTTTTACCGCCGATGAAAACAAACAGCTTAAACTCGATGGGAAGGCATTCAAAAAAGCATTGAATGGACTGTATGATAGTGTACTGTATAACTCCACTTACTATAAGTACACTACCTATCAATCGAATCCTCTTACACAAGCTTTCTGTGCGGAGGTCGCGAGTAAGGTAGAGGATGCAGTGAATGCGAAAAATCAGCAGATAAAGTGGGATAATCCTTCATGGACTGATTCCGATCTCATATCGGACAGTGAAAAAAATAATGCAATTTACTCTTATGTTGCAGATATCATCGAGGAATATACAACAAATCGCTCCTTCTACGATTATAATGTTACAGCGGCTCCTGTTAAGGCAACAACCTTCCCGAATCTCTATGTTTCTCCTGCAGTAAAAACCGCTGCATTTAAAGGTCAGTATAATACCGGTAAGGTGGATAACGATGGGAATGCGATAATCAAGCAGGTGGACGTTGGTGAGTTCAGCTTTGAAACGAAGAGATCTTCTTTTGGCAATCAGCTTGAAAAAGACGGCTGGGCATGGATTTCCTTGCAGTAAGCTTTGCTGATGTTACACATAGACGGGCATCATCCCGGCTATGTGCAGCTACTTTTGGTTAGTTTCCCCCGCTTGTTCGGCGGGGGTGCATAAAGGCTGCCTGAAACCCTAACGGGCTTTTTCGGGCAGCCTTTTTTGTATCCCACACCATACGTCGGGGACGGCTTTTTTTGTAAATTTCATATATCGCTTACAGTTTTTCAATTTCTTCGCAGGTTAAACCGGTTGCTTGCGCGATGATTTGTACGGAAACTCCTAGGTGTTTAAAATTACGCGCATCCTGCAAGGCTTTTTGATGGAAGCCTTCGGAGCGACCACGAGCTTCGCCTTCTGCAAGACCGAGTTCAAAACTCTCTTCCCGCTGTACTGCTATATCTGTATCATAATCATATTCGCCTATTAACATGTTCAGAACCTCCTTGGACTTACGTTGTAGATACTCCCTTAAAATATCATGTTGTATACATTCCTTAATAGCTTTTTCAAACCCATGCTCTCTATCAATGGCAACATACCGGCGTACGGTATCGACAAATCGGCTGTATTGTTCCAGCGGTTCGCTACTCTTTAGTATTGGACTACCTTTATCATAATTGATATTAATCACTTTTACGGATAATTCAAGGACATACTCATCCTGTTTTTGCGTAAATGCATCGGATAGCTTTAAGACTGAATTATCGCTGTACGCTTCTTTCCCATTGTAAAAAACATAAAATTCCGGTGTTGGAATAACGAGTTGTTTACGGCTATACTTTTCTTTCGATTTATAGAACTGTTCGTATAAGCGAGCGATGTATTCTAGACATCTGATTGGCATGTTTGGGTTGATGGTCGATTGATGCTCTGCAAGCACGATAATCTTACCATCTACGAGATACGATACATCATTAGCAAAACTCATATAGAGTACTTGTTTCAGCCGTATGTTTTTCAAAATAGCGGTAGATCGATAGCTTGTACCATGCAACGCATTGTACAGCGATAAAAAGTTCGCTTTTGCGGTTTTATCTTCGCTAAAAAAATCTACAAAGACTGAGTCTTTGTATCGACGATTGTGCTTTTTCATAGTCATTTATCTCCGTAGGTATATATAACTACTTATAAAGCACGAATACAAAAATGGCTTGAAAAATGTGAAAAATTCTTCAAAAAATCATACAGATCTGCTGCTTTAGGGCATCGCTAAAAACTTCGGTTTTTAGTGGTTTTTAGCGGTTCCCTTTACAAAAAAGACGCAATGTGATATAGTGGGCTTCTTGAAAGCCGGCGTGGTGAAATTGGTATACACGATAGACTCAAAATCTATTGGGGGCAACTCCGTAAGGGTTCAAGTCCCTTCGCCGGCATGTTTTTCACTTCACCCGCCTCTTCAATCTGCTAAAATTATCTTATGGAAAGAAAAGACACTGGACTTGCATTTTTATTGCAATATGAAAACGTCGCATGGTATGAAACCGGCCGTGTAAGAATCCTTGACCGGCGCGTCTATCCCGAAAAAATCATCTATGCCGAATGCTCTTCGTGGCAGGAAGTCCGGCAGGCGATTGCCGATATGGTAACCCAGAGCGCCGGACCGTATACCGCTGCCGCTATGGGGATGGCGCTTGCGGCATACCAAGTACGGAACGAGGCTGCCGGTAAGCAGCGGCGCTTCCTCGAAGAGGCAGCATACGGACTTGCGCACGCCCGCCCGACTACGGCAAACAGGATGGGGCTTATCACCGCGGGCTGCCTTGCAGTTGCGGAACGCGCCTTGGAAGCAGGGCAGGATGCCGCCGCCGCTCTGTTTAACGCCGCGGTGGATTCGCTTAACCGGCGGTATAGCATAATGGAAAAAGTAGGGAATTATCTTGCAGGTCTCTTTCCGCAAGGCGGCGGCATCCTCACCCAATGCTTTGGAGAAACCATTGTCGGGATGATGCTCAAGGCAGCCCGCGCGCGCAGCAATCCCGTTAGAATAATCTGTGCCGAAACGCGGCCGTTTCTGCAGGGCGCCCGTTTAACCGCAAGCTGCGCCGCCGACATGGGTTTTGACACCACCGTTATTACCGATAATATGGTTGCATACGCGATGCAGCATGAACACATCGATCTTTTTACCTCGGCGGCGGACACCATTACGCGGGACGGGCATATTGCAAATAAAATAGGCACATTTCAGATTGCCCTGCTTGCAGATCGGTTCGGTATACCGTATTATGTAACCGGCATACCGGATGCGGATAAAAAAAACGCCGCAGATATCAGCATCGAACAGCGTAACCCTGAAGAAACGCTTTCGTGCCATGGAGTGCGGCATACCCTTCCTGCCGTTAAAGGACTTTATCCCGCGTTCGATATTACACCGCCTGAACTTATTAAGGGGATCATAACCGATAGGGGAATATACCGCCCCCAAGAGCTCGGCACGTATTTTGATACGCCGCAGGATCGGTTTTACTAGGTTATTACTGTTTTATTAGGTTATTACTATGGATATACAAAAAGTTCCGTACACTCGTATTATTACACCGGCTCCGCGCCGCCCCGTCGAAAATTCCGTCCCGCTCTTCGGGTCATATTCGGGGATGTTTCATACCTTTGATATACGGGGAGTCAAAAAGCCGTTTGGGGATTTACCTTTTCCATCCTTTATTACGGATATCCGTATAACCGATACGCTGCGGCTCCTCTTTTCCGATGAAAACCTTATCGGCGAAATTGAATTTTTTTACGGCGGCTACTTTGCTATTATGGAAACAACGCTGTGGAACCGGCAAACAAACCGGCAGCTTGCGTACCGGCAGCTTTTGCCGCTGGGGTTTGTGCATCTGCCTAAATACATTGCGTACAGCGTTGCTACGTGCCGGGTAAAGCGGCGGTATGTCCGTATCTTTTCCCGCCTTTCTAAAGGGATGCTCTATGCCGATTTCGATTTTCTTGCCGCTAACGACCGCCCCTCGTGCGAAGGTAGGCTGGAATTTGACGCCCGTCCGCCTCAATGCACCGACTATTCTGCCGTTATTCCATCCTTTGTGAACCGCCGATGCCAAGCTGTGTATTTCCGCTCCTTTGCGGTAAACAGATGGGTTAATTTCGGGCATAATCACGATGTGCAGCTAAATAGAACAAATTCGGTCGGCTTTTTAGACTTTAGGAAAACATATACATCGCTGCGTACAAAACGGAGCGTCGTTATCGGGCTCGGCTTTATCGAAGGTGTACAAGTGTGCTTCCATTTAAGCAATTCCATTGCTCCTGATAGCTATAGTTATAACGATAATATTCTGTTTTACGGCGGAAAGCGCATTCCGTTTCCGCCGGTTCGTATTACCTATCCGTTCGGTTCTTCCAAAAACTGGATTATCCAAGACACCGAGAGCATGGTCGATTTAACCTTTACGCCCAGCGCAATTTCGGACAGAAATCTTAATATCCTCGTCTGGCGGCGGGACTATAAGACCATCTACGGCACTTTTGAAGGGACTTTTGTAATTGGAGACGGCGTGCTGCTCAAACTAAAGGGCTTTCCGGGCATTGCAAAAAAAGTACGGATGAGGATGTAATGCCTATCGTATGGTATAGGTAACTGCCGTATAAAGATCTACCGCGTGCCCCTGCCGCTTGCCGTTTACAATTGTCCAGTTGAGCCCGCCGGTAAGTTCAAGGTTTTTTATAACCGTGTAAGAACCTTCCAGCGACAATGTATGAAAGTACGAAGGGTTGGCAGACGGTGTTTTTGCCTGTGCAAGCGGGTCATAATGATTAGCAGGCGGGTAGTAGACATCCTTATCCGGTTCTTTAAAGAAGTTTTCTTCGTTTTCCCCTTTAACCAAAAAGCGGTAGCGGAGTTTTGCGCCGTACTGTTTGGGCTGCGTTAAGGCAAACTGCAAAAAGCCGCCCATCGTGTCAGGCCCATAAGGGTTTGCAAGCCACGCCATAATATAATCGTCTGTTTTCCCTGCGGGAGCAACGGTGTCTTTTCTGCGGTGATACAGGCTGATGTGCTTATTTTCCATAATGTACATCCACGGATTGGCATACAAAAATTCTCCCGTTACCGAAAGATGGCCGAACGGAAAAGGATGAATATATTCGATACCGGCTAATCCGCCGAAGCTATTCGGAATATTCCGCGCTTCCGGATAAGTATTTAATTCATACGAGGTTTGGAGCTGATTTTGTCCGTATTGCCCGTAAATTCTTAAACCCCGTACCGGCACAATATCCACACCGACACCCAGCTGGCAGCCGACGCTTGAAGCCGAAGGTTTGCCGTTAAAGGTACTTTCGCGCCATCCGAAGTAATTATGAAAAATCATCATCGGGTTTAAATACTTAGGGTCAAACGGCGCATTCAGTACGACGCCTTCGTATAATCGAACGGAAATCCAATCCAACGGACGGAATGCCGCTTCATGCGAAAACACGAAACGGGTAGGTTCCAGTTCCGTTACGGTGAGGGATAAGCGGACTTGTTTATAGAAAACAGCCGCAGAAATATAGTCGAGCCTATCTACCGCATCGGCAAGCAGCATACTGCCTGCTAACGACCTTCCGACATTGAGTGCTCCGCGTCCGATAGTAAGTACGCCGTAACGGCCGCCGATAGTTATGTTTGCCCGATGGGGAAATCCTGCATCTACAGCGCTTGCTGCCAAGGGTAGATTTGTATACGGATAGGATAGCCCGGAAGCCCAGTAGTTTTTCTTTATGCTCAGGTCGGTAAAAAAATTAACATAAGGCGTAAACATCAGTTGTATCGGAACGGAGATAACGGCAGGGGTTCTGTTATACCGTAAGAAACTATCCAGCCTTACTTCATTTTCAGGCTTGTACACATACTGCCCTTGCAGCGAAAAAATACCGTTGACATCGAAGGCAAAGTATTTTTTATTGACTAAGAACGAATGACCGGAAAAATATTCCTGCATCATACCGTACAGCGGCTCGCTCGCCTGCGGTATGGAAGCCCCCTCAAAAGAAGAAAAGTATTCGGCAAGTTCCCCTTTTGAAAGCGGCTGCCGGTCTGCAAGCGTCGTTTGCCTCGATTCAACCGAAAGGATATGCATTGCGTCGTAAATCCAATGCCGGTTTTCTACAAACAGCGCATACGGCGTATCTGCAAAGCATAGCGCAGAAAGCAGCAGCCATAGTGTTATAAGAGGGATAATCCGCTTCATCATAGTTCTCCTTAATTCCGTGGTTCTTGAAATTGATAGATAAAGTCGGCAATGGGGTCTAAGCCGTTTTGGATGTGCAGCGCATCGATTTTTTTTTCGATAGAAAGCAGCAAGGAATCGTCGGCGATTATTTCTTTTACTTTTTTTATTATCCTGCGCGGTTTGGGAATATACCAGCCGAGGTTGTTGTTTACGACATAAAGCATATTGCCGAGTTCCTGTCCGCGCACATAACTTGCGAGGATTAACGGCTTACCGGCGGACAGGGTTTCCATAACGGTAGCAGGGCCGCTCTTTGTGATGACGCAATCGGACACGTTAATTAAGTCGGGCATAAAGGACACAAAACCGAATACCTGAATATTGGTAATTTGTGTTGTTTTAAGCAGAATTTCCAATTGAGTTTTTAATACTTTATTTTTACCGCAGATAACAATGAGATGCGCAGGGCAGCGCTGAAAAATAAAAGCATTTACAATAGCGATCGTGGATTTTAATCCTTCGCCGCCGCCTACAACCATCACGATTTTTTTATCAAGCGGAATGCCGTGCTTTTTCTTAGCGGCAATTTTTTCTTCTGCCGTATAGCGCCGGTCAAAGCTCCGGGAAAGCATAAGAGGAAATTGGTGTACCCGTTCCGGTTTAAATCCGTACTGTTCGACGGCCTCTTTTTGCAGTTTTTTGGAAAAGACGATAAGTTCGGTATTTTTTACATAAAACCATGACGGGTGCGCGGTAAAGGGATCCATCACAAGGGAAATAAGCGGAATTGCAGGATTTACACGGTCGATTGCAATCCGTGCAAGCGGAATAAGTATTTCGTGCAGGCAAACCAGTTTGGTGATCTTTTCGGTTTTAAGAAATTCTACCAAATTTTTTACGATAAACGGACGCAATAGCCAAGCGCAAAAGTCTAAAACTATTTTCGGTTTTGTTAATTGGTAGAATGCAACGTAGCCGAGTTCAAAGTAGTTAGAGGTTGCAAGATAGCCTTTTTCAAAAAAAATACGCGAAATCCGATTAGTGTTTTTAAAGCCGTTTTGCGGTATATATTCTGCATTATCCGGATATTTTTCCTGTAAACGTGCTACTAAGGCATTGGCGCCGGAAATATGCCCCCCGCCTGTTTTTAGATATAAAAAGCCGATACGTTGTTCCATTATTAACACTATATCAAAAACTTTCCTTATAATGCAACACAATAATGCAACTGTTTGCTTTTATTCGTGCGGAGGGTTTAATACCCCGACGCTTGCGTCGGGGTTATTGATTCGTTTATGCCCGTCTTATTTTCTTATTGCATAATAGGCATGAAATAGATATAGTAAGAATAAGGATGTTTCAACGCAGAATACGCTGATAGGTTTGCGGCTTTTAGGAACGTCCTAAGTATGAATAAGTGAGGTAAAATATGTTTTCCAATAAATGGGTTGCATTCGGCGTCGGTGTTGCAGCGGGGCTTGTTGCAGCATCCATTATTAAAACTCCGGCATTCCGCAAAGCCTGTGTAGCAGTTGCAGAAAAAGGCATTCAGCTTAAACAGGACGCGGTCGCATTTATGGAATCCGTTAAAGAGGATGCACAGGATATCGCGGCCGAAGCTGCATACAACCAATCGCAAACTCAAAACGCATAAAAGTTTTTCTATCAAACTCATCGATGAACGTAACCGTTAAACATTCTCTGCCCGGCAGAATCCGGCTGCGCTACAATGCCGCTGAAATTTCGCCGCGGCAAGCTATTCTTGCGCAAACCCTTATCGCCGTACAAGACGGCATAACCGGCATTCAGGTTAATCCTAAAGTTGCTTCTTTTCTGGTTTACTACGATGTAAAAGCGCTTTCAGAATCCGAGGTTCTTGCGTTATTCTGCGTGCTTTCCGGCAAATACTTGTCCGATGAAAACCTGCTTGCCTCCGTCGCAAACATTCCCGCAACCGAAAGCATATTTGACGTGTTAGCGTCTACGCTCTTTGACGTTGCAGTACGCTCGCTGCTCCCGATGCCGATACGCAATCTGCTGCTCTACAGAAGAATTGCGCCGCGCATTATAAAAGCTGTGCAGTCCATCATTTCAGGAAAGTTTTTCAGTACGGATTTACTGGATGCGGCGGCGCTAACGGTTGCCGTTCTCGACGGCAAGGCGGAAACAGCCCGTTTTGTTGCGACGCTGCTGGACATGGGGGAAGAAATTGAGGAGCTGACCCGCCGGCAGTCGTACAATAATCTTGCGCAAACGCTTTTAGTTTCAAATGAGCCGGTGCATCTTATCGAAGAAGATCAGGAGCGGACAATTCCTCCGGCTACGCTTAAAAAGGATGACCTTATTGTTGTCCGTGCCGGCAGCCAAATCCCCGCAGACGGGAACGTTGAACAGGGTGAAGGCCTTGTGAACCAAGCGAGTATCACCGGCGAATCGCTGCCGGTAGAAAAAAAGAGCGGTACGACTGTCTTTGCAGGCACCATTCTTTTGGAAGGTGAACTGTACATCCGCGTGCGTACGGTCGGCTCGGAAACAAAGGTGAACAATATTATTGCGATGATTGACCGTTCGCAATCCCTAAAGGCCGCCGCTCAAAAACGCTCGGAGCTGATAGCGGAAAAAGTCGTTCCTTTCAACTTCCTGTTGACCGGCTTAACTTACTTGTTTACGCGGGACATTACCAAAACCGTTTCGACATTGATGGTCGATTATTCCTGTGCGATGAAACTTGCCGCGCCTATTGCCGTTCTTTCTGCAATGAAGGAAGCGGCGGAGCACGGCATTTCCATAAAAGGCGGAAAGTATTTGGAAGCGGCGGCGCTTGCCGACACCGTTATCTTCGACAAAACGGGAACCCTTACTTATGCGGAACCGGTTTTGGCCGGAGTACACCCCTTCGGCGGCTTTACAAAAGACGAAGTTCTGCGGCTCTCCGCCTGCCTTGAAGAACATTTTCCGCACCCGCTTGGGAGGGCTGTTGTAAAAGCCGCTCAAGTGCAAAACCTTGTGCATCCCGAACGCCACGCAAAGGTGGAATACATTGTCGCACACGGCATCGCTTCTTCGTTAGAAGGCAAGCGGCTTTGTATCGGAAGCGCCCATTTTATTTTTGAAGATGAAAAAGTCCCAACCTCCAAATCGATTGCCCGTGTACAAAAGGCGGCGGAAAAATCAGGCTATTCCTTGCTCTATTTGGCGGTTGACGGACAGCTTGCCGGTATTTTGACGATTGGAGACCCGGCACGGGAAGGTACCGCCGAGACACCGTCGCCGAGCTGAAACGCTTGGGCGTACGCCATTGCGTGATGCTTACGGGGGATGCCGAACAGGCGGCGGCAAAGGTTGCAGCCCAAGCCGGTATTACGGAATATCATGCGCAAACGCTGCCGGAGGATAAGGTACGGTATGTTCAACAAGCGAGAGGCGCCGGCTGCAAGGTGATTATGATTGGCGACGGGATTAACGACGCGCCGGCGCTTTCCGCTGCGGATGCCGGTATCGCGATGGACAACTGTTCTTCCATTGCGGGAGACACCGCCGATATCGTACTGGCCGACGACGGCCTTGCCGGTTTGATTACGGTGCGGAAGCTCGGTCAAGAGGTTCTGTCGCGGATAGATAAAAACAATAAACTGATTATCGGCGGAAATTCCCTGCTCTTATTTGCAGGAATGTTCGGCCTTATCCCGCCTGCGCTTGCGGCAGTGCTGCATAACTCGCTGACCATTGCCGTCAGTATCGAATCCATGCAAAAACTGCTCAAGGACGTACCATGATTACCGGCTTTTTTCCCGGCCGTATACGGCTGCGTGCCCCTGTCTTTAAAGATACAACCGTCACCGAACGGGCATTGTCCATTCTAAGGCAGCCGCCGCTTTCTTCGATCATCAAGGATATTGAACACAATCCCGTTACCGGAAGTGTCCTGATAAAATATCATCCGACAAAGGTACCGATGGCAAAGCTGACTTCACTGCTCCCGTTTTTTAAAAAGCTGGAAAAAGAAGCTGAAAGCTATTCGGAAAAAAACAAGCCCGTTATTCTTGCGATGCTGGATGAATTGGAAGGATATGTTAAAAATTGGGAAACGGTCTAAGCGTTAGAACACCAGTTTTGTTACCCCGATGTATATGACGATGAGCGCTAAACTCAGAAGGGTACCCCACGCGGTAAGCCCGGCGGATTTTCCCGTATGGCAGTAATGTGTTTCCAGTACGATAATATTGGCGGCAGGCGGCAAAATGCAGATCATGTACAAAGCCTGCTTATTGGACGTTATCAGTTCCAAGTGCAGCAGCCCCGCGATGAAGATAAACAGCGTCATCAAACACCCGACCGTAATTGCCCGCAGTACCGCCAGTTTGAGCGTTAATTTTAAATCCTTGATTTCCAGTGTGATCTTTGCAAGCCACATACCGAGCACGCCCATTCCTAAAATACTCATAATCAGCTTGAGTATCCGGTATACCGGCGGCAAATAGAGTTTGATACTGTCTCCAAACGGGATACATATAATGCCGATAATGAGCGCCGCAACAGGCGGAGATTTCAGCGTCCGTTTTATATCCACCTTCGCAGCCCCGTTATTGATCAGCATACCTGCGCCGATGGAATTTCCGAATAGAGAATTTCCGATATACAACGAGAGCACAGCGGTTGCAGCGCTGTCTCCCCAGACCGTAGTAACAATCGGCAGCGAAAGCCACCCGATATTTAAATAGAAAAAACACAACCGCTCTATCGCATCGGCGCTGAAAAGACGGCTTACATACATCATCACCGTCATCATAATAATCATCGCAAATATGCTCACAAATAAATCGGCGCGGCACGTCGCAATGTTATAAATAATGATCAGCGGAATAATGACTCTCGTAAGCAGATAGGCTGCCTGCGTTTTTATATCGATCGGTGTTTTTCCCAGCAGAAAACCGAGGCCGAGATACAAAAACGGAAGTAATATTTTAAGCGCCATTATGTTCTCCCATACAAAGTCAACAGGGAATCCTCAAGAAGCAGAAGAGTGAAGGAGTATAGGGCATCGCTAAAAGCTGAGGTTTTTAGAGGTTTCCTATATAAAAAACCGGGATCACTACGGCACAAGAAAAATTAATCTACCGCTGCTTCCTTCCGGATCTGACGGGGTTTGAAAAACCTTCTTTGCATAGGTCCCGGTACGGAGAGAGAGGGATTCGAACCCTCGGTACCCTTTCGGGCACACACGACTTCCAATCGTGTACCTTCGACCACTCGGACATCTCTCCAAAGTGTTGAAAGCACCTCAAAGCATGGAGATTTTTAAGGCGTTTCGTAAAGTGCGTAAAGAAAATGCTGAACGTGCGCTGCTCCGTTAAAAACGGAGAGAGGGGGATTCGAACCCCCGGTACCTTGCGGTACAACGGTTTTCGAGACCGCCCGATTCGACCGCTCTCGCATCTCTCCAATAGCATGAGACTAGGCGGGCTCGAACCGCCGACCTTCAGATCCGCAATCTGACGCTCTAATCCAACTGAGCTATAATCTCAAATACA
>NZ_KE332512.1:1618693-1753603 GCF_000412995.1 Treponema vincentii F0403
GTCGCAAAAACTGAGTCTGATGGAACAGGAGCAGCGGCTTTTGGAAAAACAGCTTTCCGACCGTAAGGTGTACGCAAAATTTGACGGTATTGTCGCCGCGTTGACCATTTCGCAAGGGCAATATGCAAAAGCTAAAGATACGTTCGGCACACTGATTGACCGCAGCTTTCTTAAAGCTACGGTAGAAATTGCCGAAAGCGATGCCTCCCGGCTTGCGGTCGGACAAAAAGTCGATATGACATTTCCCGCCGAACCGGATATTAAAGTACAGGCGGAAGTTATCTCTTATCCGTCGATTGCACGGCTTACCAGTCTCGGCCGTACTGTTGTAGATACGCTTATCCGTCTTGATAACCCTCCCGAAAAAATTTTGCCCGGTTATTCTTTTAACGGAACCATTGTAACGGGACCGGATTCGGAAGCGCTTATAGTGGAACAAGACGCTATCCGGTATGTAGAGGGCAAGCCGTTTGTGGATAAAATCGACGGCAATACGACACAGGAGATTGCGGTAACCGTCGAATCCTATACGAAGGGGTTTGTTAAAATTATCTCCGGCGTGCAGGAAAACGATGTACTGAAAAATCAGGCAAAGATAAATAGCAACAATAGACGTCCGTAGGGGGCACAATGAAAACAGGAATGATTGTATCCCTTGATTCGGTTGTAAAAACTTTTTTTATGGGCGAAAACGAAGTGCATGCGTTACGCGGGGTTTCTTTCGACATACCGGAAAGAGGCTTTGTGTCGCTGATGGGGCCGTCCGGTTCGGGGAAAACCACGTGCATGAATATGATCGGGTGTCTTGACCGTCCGACGGCAGGAGCAATCTATGTTGACGGGGAAAACACCGCCGAAATGAGCGGAAAAGACTTAGCCCTACTACGTAATAAGACCATCGGCTTTGTCTTCCAGCAATATTTTTTGCTGCCGACCCTTACCATTCTCGAAAACGTGATGCTTCCGCTCCGGTATCAGGGTATCCCTGCTTCCGAGCGGAAAAAACTCGCCGCCGAAGAATTGGATAAAGTGGGGTTGAGCAACCGGCTCAAGCATCGGCCGAGCGAGCTGTCGGGCGGACAAAAGCAGCGTGTTGCCATTGCTCGCGCCCTCGTAACTCGCCCGAAATTAATCCTTGCCGACGAACCTACCGGAGCGCTCGATTCCGAAACGGGGCAGTCCGTACTCGACCTTTTTTTCGATATTAACAGGCAGGGTACCGCAGTCATCATCGTTACTCACGATCCCGACATCGGTGCAATGGCACCCCGCTCCATCCATCTTAAAGACGGAAAAATCATCTCCGACATGGCGGATACGAAGGCGCATACAACTGATACGGCAAATATGGCGGATACGGAAACGCATGTAACCGACACGGCGGAAGGCGCACATGTTTGAAGATATTCTTTCTGCCTTGCAGAACTTCCGGCACAATAAAATGCGCACACTTCTTTCGCTTTTAGGAATTATGATCGGTGTGTGCTCCGTTGTTATTACGATGAACTTGAGCAGCTCGCTTGAAGCGAGCGTTGCACTGGTGTTTAAGGATTTAAGCAGCTCGATTCTGACGGTTATGCCTCATTCGCGCCGAAACCGTCCGCTTACGATGAATCAACAGTATGCGGATGTACTGCAAGAAAAGATACCGGAAATAAAGCAGGTCTTTTTTATGGATGGTGTTAATGCGACGGTCATGCGCGGGAGTCTGAGCGCCGGTACAAAAGAATGCCAAGGTGTGGATTACGGCTATTTTGAAGCAAATAAATGGGAGCTTGAATACGGAGAGCCGTTCAGCATTTCCGATTTTATGACCGGCGCACGGAAAGTGATTATCGGAGAAGACATTGCAAAAGGCTTATTCCCTGAAGGAAATGCTGTCGGAAAAACCGTCTCGCTGTCGATTAACAACGGGGATTCCGCCCCCTTGCTTTTTACTTGTACGGTGAGCGGCGTACTTAAAACAAAAAACTCTTTTTTCGGGCAAATACAGCAATATATTATTTTACCGCGTGCTTTTTTAGTACGCCAGCTTGGGCATAAAAATGAAGGTTCACGGATGGCCGTAGAGGTTTACGAAACCGTTACGGATTTTACTGCGGTAGAAACCGCTATTGAAGAAGTGTCCGCCGAATTCACAAACAATAAAAATGCCGTACGGGTTTTTTCGGCAGCGTCCATGCAGCAGCAAATACAGGGGAATCTCGCAATGATTTCCGCGGTATTTTCCGGCATTGCGGCGCTTTCGTTGCTGATAGGCGGCGTGGGTATTATGAATATCATGCTCGTTACCGTGGCGGAGCGGCGGCAAGAAATCGGTATCAGAAAAGCAATCGGCGCAACGACGGGGGCAATTCTTTCGCAATTCTTGACGGAGTCGGCAGCCATCAGTATCGTCGGCGGAGGTATCGGACTCGCCGGAGGTTTTTTAATCAGTTTTGTAGTCATTACGCCGGTGCTGCAATTGTTTTCGGGTGGGAGCGCCATCATGCTTAAATTCAATATGCAGGGAGCGCTCACCGCATTTCTTATTTCAGCCGCCGCCGGTATTTTCTTCGGATTCTACCCCGCATGGCAAGCCGGCAAACTCGATCCCGTCAAGGCGCTGGAGGAATAAGTGTACATATAATCTACGATGTTTGCCGAACGGCGAACTCGGAAGGAAATTGAGACACACTATTTGTGTGGCTTAACTTAATATTCCTTTTGTGCAAAATTTTTAATAAAATTTTGCACTATTTTTAGAAAAGAGGGGTAAACGCATCAGGCCGAGTAGATATAAATCGCGGAAAAATTGAGACTGTGAGACCATTTGAACCGCGAAGAGGTTCAACTCTGGTCGAATAGTATCAATTTTTCCACGGGGATATAAAAAAATCAGACTGATGCGTTTACCCTGAGGATCAGCTATGTGGGAAGATTTTATCAATGCGCTCAATAATTTCCGCGTAAAAAAACTGAGAACCATATTGTCTCTTTTGGGAATTGCGATAGGCGTTACCGTTGTTACCATTATCAGTAATATCGGCAGTTCCATGCAGGCAAGCATGGTAAAGATGTTCAATCTCGACACAATGAATATTATCGAAATTGAACCGCGCTGGGATTTTCAGACGCGGAAATCCAATATCACGTTTACCGAAAAATACCGCACGGAGTTGGAACAAGCCGTGCCGTTGATAAAAAACGTATTTTATACGGGCGTTTTCAACGCTACCTTATCGCGTAAAACGCTTACCCTTGAAAACAAGCGGGTAAACGGTATTGAACCCGGCTGGCTTGAAGCGAATAACTATGAATTGCTATACGGTCAGGGATTTACGCTTGACGATTTTGCAAACCGCCGGCATAAAATAATCCTTGGTGAAGATGAGGTAAATTCGCTTTTCCCCGAAGGAGATGCAATCGGAAAAACAGTTACCGTTACGGTTTCATACCGCGGTACAAGCGGATGGAATTTTATTCCGTTTTCGTTTGAAGTATGCGGAGTGGTAAAGTCAAATGACAATTTCAGCAATATCGAAGCGTATTTTATCCCGCGTTCATTCGTAGTTGAAGATATGGGAATCGGAAAAAACGATTCGGATTTAGCGACGGTACAGATTCACGATTCAAATTATATCGATGAAGCAACCGAGCAAATAAAAGCCTTTTCCGATTCGTTTGCAAAAGCGTCAGATACGCTGTGGACATTTTCATATAAAGAATTGCTGACCGATATTTCTTCACAGATTACACTGGTGAGTGCGATATTGACGGCGATTGCGGTTATGTCGCTTATCGTCGGCGGTATCAACATTATGAATATTATGCTTGTTACCGTAACGGAGCGGAAAAAAGAAATCGGTATCCGCAAAGCGCTCGGCGCAAGCGAAGCGGTTATCCGCAATCAGTTTTTGGTTGAAGCCGCAACCTTGAGCCTAACGGGCGGCATATTCGGTATGCTGCTTGGCGGAGGCATTAGCGTTCTGTTGGTACAAACCGTCTTTCAGTCAAGCAACTTTGAAATGGTCTTTTCTCCGAATATCACCGGCTCGGTTATTGCCTTTGCGGTATCCATCACTATCGGCATTTTCTTCGGATTCCGCCCAGCCGTTAAAGCCGCCCGTCTCGATCCGGTAAAAGCGTTGTCGGATTGATTGCAGAAACAGCCTATGCGTTCCTGTTGTGCATAATTTCCAGCTCTTCCATGACAAGATCGACAACTGCTTGTTTTTTGTCGTCTCCCTCGCGGCAGCGTTGTTTTGCCCGCTCCCGGAATTCGCTGCAGTCGATAACGGGACTAACCTCTATTACAACCTTGTCTTGGCAAACGATGTCGCCCAGCATATTGGAAGGGTCGTCGGAGATGCGTAAGCAGTTACCGTTAATGGACACCAGCATCATCACATCGGACGTTCTGATATACGAGTCGATTTCGCGGACACCTCGTTTCGTTTCAGGTTTTCCCGGCCGGTAGCGAGTCCCTGCAGGATATACGATGACGGCTTTTCCTTCTTTCCGCACTTCTTCCAGTGTCCGCATCGAAGCAATATTGATGCTGCGGCTCCGTTTTTTCTCTTCCTCTAATTGTACGGGATCGGTAATACCGGCGAGTGTTCTGCTGGGATAAATGACAATACGCTCGTATCCTTCGGTAAGAGCAGCTATAAGCGGATCCTCTTCGGTAAGCTTCATTCCTGCCATTGCAATTGAACGATGGGCAAGTTCTACCCCTGCCTTGCCCGTTTGCTCCATTAAATAGAGGAATATGGGTAAGTCAAGATTGCTGTAGTGTTCGGAAAGGATGATTCCTTTCTTTCCGGCCTTGATTGCTTCTAAAAATTCGGCAACGTGCGCTTCAGGATACAGTTTTGAGCCGTCCAATAAGAGTTTTTGCACGGCAGATTCCAGTATTGAACGGATATGAGGGTTTTCCAATTTGTATACATTTTCTTCGGTGATAACATTGTCCTTGCTTGCATATTGTTCAAACAACGGCCTCAGTTCTTCAAGCATATTTTTTAATACAAAACCGTCCATCTTTTCTTTTACCTCCTCGAAATAACATAACAATTTTCCAGCAGCGCCGGCAGCTCATAAATTGACTTGATCGAAGGAATTCCGGATATTTTAGTAAAATCCGTGAGTCGTTCCTTCTCATCGATTAGCACGCTCTGACCGCCAATTTGAACAAACCCTTGAACGTATGCGGGGCAATCGTCTAAAAAGAGCGTTTCTTCTACCGTTTTATGTACGGCTGTAAGCGCTTTGATAAAAGCATCCGGTCGCGGTTTGCCCTTTCCCTCGTTGTAGGAAATATCAAAAACGCCGAGGAATAGATCGCTGATGTTAAAAAATTTTAAAACCCGCTCTGCATGTGCCATCGGTGCATTGGTTAAAACCGTCATCGGCATCCGTAAAGAAAGCAAAAAATCCCGCAAATTGGGGTCGGGTTGTAATTCGGAAATTTCCGAATCGGGATGTACAGCCTTAAAATAAGTTTCCCTATCGTTAAAATGATATTCGCATTCAAGCCATTCGAGCGTAGTACCGTAGTTGTGCCGCCTTTCGCGCTGCAGTTTTATCGCCTCTTCCAATGGAACCGATAGGAAATCGGCAATGAACTGAAACATCCGTTCGGCAATCTTCCGCTCCATCAAGTTCGATGAAGAATAGAGCGTATTATCAATATCGAAAAGTAAATGATCTATCATTTCCGTTGCAGTATATCACAAAAACTAAAAAAGTCCATTAAAATACGCCTGCGCTGCACTATATGCATAGCTGTTAACCGTAAGGCTGATAATAGTAAAACTGCCGTCTTTATTTTTAATGCAGCGCTTTATGTCTTTTGAAATCTTTTTCGATTCAATGTCGTATACGGATTGTGTAAGTGTAAAAGCACTCGGCGTCCCTTCGGCAATTGTGTACGGCAGCAACGTTTTTACGTACGGGCTTGATGCGGTTAGCAGCCGGATTAACCGTTCCGATGCGGATAATTGATTTCCGCTTTCTGCCGGCGGCAGATTGACCGTACTTACGGTTAAAAAAGCCGTATTTCCGCAGAGAAATGAGTTATCGGCAATTTTAGTCCACTGGCTATCTAAATGGAGTGATATGCCCGATACGTTAATTGTTTCTTTTTTTGCCGTTTTATCGAGGGAAAATGTATTTTCGTCCTGCTTAGGTTCTGCCGGGCTGTAGCCGTAAAACACCGATTCTCCGTTGCCGTTAATAGAGCCTATTTCGATTAATTCCAATGCCGTCTCTTTGTTTGCACCGGTTATCGTTTTAAGGTGAAAGAGGGGGATAAAAGACTGAAAGTCGAGGGCAGCTGCGCCTCCGAATTCTTCCATTTGTTTGCGTACCGTTGCCGTACCGAAGGGCGCTTTCCCTGCACGCGGCAAGGTTTTCAGCTCATAGAGCTTGGGCAAGAGGCTCATTAAATAATTAACCCCAAAGGTATCATCGGGCGTAATGGAAGAGATAATTTGCTGGCCGGTTAATACCAGCTGCCCTTTTTCGATTTTGCCACTGAACAAGATGGATACGGTACTCGTTTTCTCCGGTGTTTGGGTGTGAATAAAAGCGCCGTAGGTTTCATCGTTATAGTATAAAAAGCCTATCCATGTAGGCGCTTTCCACGAATAATCGCGGTAAATAACATAATCGCCGGAAAAGGTCCCCTGCGCCGCTTCGGTAACCGGCTTTTGCGCTGCAAAAAGGAAAACAGGAATAAAAGTCATCATACAGTATATGATGAGCCGCGCAGCATTTTTCTTTAGGAGCCCGTAATAGTAGTTCATTATGATCTCCCCAAAAAAATCAGCTTTTTTCTGCGTTTTCTTCTGCGTATTTTTTAAATTCTTCTTCGCTCATTTTATCGGCATAGATCGGATAGAGTGCTTCAACTAAATCTTCCAATGTAGGAAATTTTGCACCGTCTAATTTATAGGGCATTACTGTACCTCGCTTACTGTATTGAGAATTTTGATGAGCTCTTCTTTTGTTCCTTTAATAAGGGGAACATCCAAAAGAGGTGTATTGATACCCCTAAGATATTCGGGAATGATTGGGGATTCGCCGCATATCCGGGTAAGAATTTCGCTTTCAAAGGCGGGATGATCCTTCGATACCAAAACGAGGGATTCTCCATCGTGCCCCCAGAATATATTTCGGGCATGCGCCGCTGCGTAGGCATGAGCGGTGGCCGTATCGAACATGATACCGTACCGCCGGTAGGAGTCGTTGATAAGCGTTTCCGCTTCCGTATCCGAAACCTGTGCAGGGAAAATAATCGACTTCATAACGGAGGGGCTGAGTGTAAAAATTTGTTCAAGCCGTTCGATGCTGGAAGGAACGGCGGGATCCGCTGGGCCGCGCTCCGAAAGCGGAATAGAGGAATTAATACAGCGGCACCGCCCGTTTTCGTCGCAGTTAAGCGCTTCCGTTGCATCGGTGATAAAACCGTTTACCGGCAAGCAAAACTTCCATGCGTAGAGACCCGCCGCAAGATTGCCGTAGTTTCCCGACGGCACCGCGTAGAATATTTCCCCTGCCGTTCTTGTTTTTATGCGGGTAAAGGCAAACATATAAAAAAACACCTGCGGCAGGATACGCCCGATATTCACGGTATTCGCAAGAGTTAGGTTATAATCTTTTACAAGCTGCCGCTCTTGATAAATAGAGCGGATGAGGTTTTCAACTGCGGTTGTGTCTCCTTCAACCTCTACGGGATAGACGGAGCCGCCGTTTTTAAATAGCTGTTCGGGCTTTAACCCTTTTGCATATCCTTTCGGGTATAAAACAATCAGTTTAAGGTGTTTTTTATTGCCGAATGCCGCAGCCATACTCCTTCCGCCGGCTCCGGTACTAGGCGCAATAACAACAGCGTTTTTTTCATCTATTGTCAGCAGATGTTCCAAGGCGGAAGCAAGCCATAAAAAACCGAAATCCCGGTGATTGCCCGTCGGTCCGTGGAACAGTTCCAGTAAAAACAGACGGTCATCCAGCTGGCGGAGCCGCGGACTATAGTTTTGAAACGCTGCTGCAGCAATCCTTTCGGAGATAACGGGGCTAATTTCTTCTTTCAGCAGCGCCGCGGTTAATGAACCGGCTATAGTTGAAAAAGCCGTCTGTTCATTCATGTGCAATATCCACGATCGCAAATCGTGTTCGGAGTACGGAACATACAAACCGCCGTCGGCAGGCATACAATCAAAGATCGCATGTTTAAAGGAAACAGCATTAGCGCTGTTTCGAGTGCTGACTAACTTCATAGTTTCAAAGCGCTCCTTTATCAAGCCGGTATTTTTTGACAAAACCTTCCGGCTTGTAGCTCATTTTTGCATGGCGCAGCCCCTCGTCTCCCAAATCTTGCTCACAGTTAATGTATACTATGTGTTCGGGAAGCGATTGTGCAAAGGCGTAGTTGATATATTGGTAGCTGCCTCGAAAATCGGTTCGTGCTTTTTCAAAATGGACAACGGCGGTAGCTCCTTGAGCCGCAAATTCAGCCAAACACCATGCTACCGGAGTCCCCTGTACATAGAGAATAAGGCCGGTAAAACCGTCCGTTTCCGGTAAGGCCAAGGCCTGCTGTGCGGCTTCATAGTCGGTTTCTTGGAGATCGGATTGCTCCGTTGCCCAGATATCTAAAATTTTACCTGCATCTTTTTTTGTATCGGCATCCAGTTTTTTTAATGTAAAATCAGGATAATTAGTTAAAAATCCGTTTACATGGTTCTTTTTTTTATGTAACTGCTTTCCGGAGAGGGTGCTTAATGAAAGCCGCGTATAAAGATAATCGAAATTATCTCTGTCTTCCGTAGGGGCTCCTTTGAAGGTTTGAAAAAGGGCGGCATTATTGTTTAAATACGATTCTGAGATTAATTTCCAATATGCGCAGTCTTCATAAAGCTCTTTAATGATAGCGATGGGAAGCGGATCGCCGATAGTGAAAAAAAACGGCTTTTTCCGTTCTTCTCCTAAAAAGAGTAGGGTACGCTCATTAAATCTGCTTATTTTATATTTATAAGAATTTCTAAAAAAGTATAAACTTCCGAAGGTTAACTCCGACATACCGTCTTTCAGCAGCTGCAAATCGGTTTTAATTGCCTGTACTGCTTCAAGTGATAATGGAGAAAATTCAGGATACCGCGCAATGACGTCCATGGCCGCTATGTTACTCTTTTATTAAAAAAATCGCAAGTTCTTTCGTAAAGATAAACAGAGTAACCGCACCGGATTCTTTTTACGTTACCCCGCAAAATAAGTGAGGTCGTTCAACCGGAGTTTCGTCGCTTTACAATTAAGCTGTCAAATCCAATAGATATGCCGATTCGGGCAGCGAAGAAGCATAGCCCGTGCTCTTGGAAAGCGTAATTTCCGTGTGGATTTTATTGTTGACGTATTCAATCATTGCATCCAGCGTTTTTTCGTCAGGCTGTGCCGTTAACAGCTTATTTGACCGTTCATTTTCGCGCATTTTCACCAGCTGGTCGATAAGAGTATTTAAAATCTTCAGCTTTCCGATACTGACGCCGTTCTGATCCTTAGTACGCGGAACCCCGGAAACATATTGAAAATGAGAATAAACAACTTGTTTTGTATCGACCGGAAGATAAGCACGCCCTCCGGCCGAAATGCTCGTCATTGCCGCATAAGACAATGTTGACAACGGTACATAATTCGATACCATACCGATCCCTCCACTATTCCAATAATCGGTAGTTTTTTTATGTACTTTAGAAGAATCTTACGGGGAGAGGCTTTTTTGAGTTTACTGCGCCGCCACACGTAAACAGAGAAAGCATCAAAAGCAATTACCGCCGTTACAGTTTAGCCACCGTCTCCGCAAGTGAGCTTGCCGTTAAACCGTAGTCTGCAGTATGCAGCATTTTAGCGGCTTCCGCATGGGCAAGGCTCGCGGTATAAGCAGCCTCAAGCGGCGGGTATCCTTGGGCGCCCAGTGCGGTAATCATCCCGCTTAGGACATCCCCCGTCCCTGCTTTTGCAAGAGCATTGGTTCCAAGCGGATTCACAAACACGCGGTTTCCGCAGCCGATAAGCGGATAGGCTCCCTTCAGCACCGTTACTGCATGGGGAAAGACGCCGCAAAAGAGCCGTAAATACTCAAACCGATGTTCCTGTATTTCCGCAATGTTGAACCGGCCGAGCCCGCTGTTTGCAAGTAAGCTTTGGAACTCTTTGGGATGCGGCGTTAAAATAGGCTTTTTTAAGAGCGGCAGCAGCTTAGGCAGCTCCGGATTATGCAGAATGTCGGCATCAAGAATTAGCGGACACTCCCGAACCTGCTCACACGAAAGGAACTCAAACGCCTGTTTCTGCATATCAGGCGTTCTACCCAATCCGGAACCCAGCATTGCCGCGGAAAAGTTTTCGGGAAGCTGTTGCGTATACATAAAATCGAACGGAGCGGCAGGCACGGGCGAGCCGAATACGGTAACCAATCCAACCCCGAAATGGAGCGCGGCAGAGGCCGCCAACATACAGGCGCCGGTTTTTTCTCCGCAGAAAAAAAGGCCGTGTCCGTAGCTCATCTTATGGGTATTTTGCACGGAGCGGTGCGGAAGCTTCATATCCGCAGCAGACAGAAGAAAGGTATCGCTTTCTCCTTCGTAGCAGCGCCGCGGCAATCCGAGGCTAAAAACATGAATAGTGCCGGTATAGTCTTTTGCGGCGTCTGAATAGAGTGCGGTTTTTAGGGCGCCCATCGTACAGGTTTCATCGGCACGGAATGCAACCGGCGACGGTATACCGAAGCCGTTTAAACCGCTTGGGATATCGCAAGCGATTTTATAACCTTGTACGGCATTCATCCGCTCAATCAAGGCGCTTGTTTCAGCATCAAGACTGCCGCGGATACCGGTACCGAACACCGCATCGATAAGTATATCGCAACGCTCCTGCAATTCGGTACTTACCGGTATGCCGAGCAGTTCAAGCCGCTCCCGCTGCAATTTGCAGAGCGGAGACTTAGGTTCCTTTACCGAAACCACCCTAACGCAGTAAAGATCGGCAAGCATCCGCGCAAGCGCAAAACCGTCGCCTCCGTTATCCCCCGAACCGCAGACAATCTGCACCAGCGGTAATTCTTTGTGTGAGTAGGATAAATATGACGAAAGAATGCTTCGGATACGTTCGGCCATACCGCGGGCAGCCTGCTCCATAAGCACACCGTTTTTTAGATTAAAAGCCTCTTCCGCCCGCTTATCCAACTCCCGTACCGAATCAAATATCTTTTCCATAAAAAGGCCTCATAGAAAGAAATTAGGCTATTCTTCTTTCTTCAAGACAACCTGTTCAAGCATGATAAAATTATAAATCTTCGTATAAACGGCAGTCATCCATTCACGTATCGGCTGGTCGGAATGTTGTTCGATTTCTTTCCAGTTTTGCAACAAATCTCGGCGCGGTTTATCATAATCCGCGATGCAATTCTTTATGGCATTTCCCAGCGTCATAATATTTTTAATGGAAACTTTAAGCAGTTTAAGCGCCGCTTCGTTAACATCATTCAAATGCTTTTGCACCTGCCGGCCGGCTTCTTTTTCCCGCTCCATTCGCGACAGCAGCGTACGGAATTTTACACCCATTTCGGAGACCTCGGAAAGTTTTTCGTCAAACTCCAAGATTTTTGTCGAAATGTGCATTAAATTATGATAGCTTTCGGAATATTCGGCAGACAGCACCTGCTGCGTCCATTGCCCCCGTACTAAAATTAAATCGGAGAGAGCCCTTATATCGCTTTTAAAGTAATCGACTAAAAACGATTTAAGATAGTTCATCGCATCGGCATAGATATAGCCTTCAAGCCCTCGCTTTTCAAATGCCGCATTGGAACGCGGATTATAGTTTTTAGTACCTGAAGGAATAACATTTCCGAATACACGCTGTACAAGTACCGCTACCTGAGAATTTTTTTGCTCCGTGATAATGTCTTTTAACGTCGTATCAATCGACCGTTCTATTTGCTTAAGATAGTCGTCCGTTACCTTTTCTGTAAAAGGACTGGTTTCTACCGTGTAAGTAGGATCTTTTGTAATGTGTTGGATAATTTTTTCTAAGATATGGGAGCGGCGGATATCGTTCAAAACGCCCAAATGCTTTTTCCACTGAGGAGCATTAACCGGCTGTACATTTTTATATGCCGTAATAATTGCAAAGAGTTTCTCCCAATTTGCATCGAGCGAAAGGCCGTCAAGCACGACGATAAAATCTTTTAATTCATCTTTCAGATATTCACCGTTGACAGTTGAAAAGTTCGGGGTATAAGAAAATTTATCTTCCGGCAAGGCAGGATCGAATTTTTTTAAAAAGAAATAATAGTCAAACAGCACAAAGTGAATAAACTCATTGAGCTGACGGTACAGCGTATCGATTTCATCTATTTTCTTTCCGTCAAACTCACGCATAAAAACATCAAATTCTTTCTGTACCTGAATACTCAGCTCTTTTTGCTTGGCCGTTTTTGCGCGTTCCTTAATAGCATCAGGCGTAAGTTTTTCCCTTATTTGGTGCTGCTGTTTTGACAAATTTTGTTCTACGGTAATCGCTTTGAGAACCTTGGAAGATGCAGCACTCGCTAAAAGTGCTCTCGCAGGCCCGACAATCTTGTATAGCTCGAAAAAGAAACGCGCCATCTGCGGCTGGAACTCTTCGGAAGAAGGTTTATACCATTTACCGAATTTATTTTTTGAAATTTCCTTTGCCAGTGCCTTTAAATGCCGTTTTTTTATCGCCTCCGCATCATCCCGCGGTAAAAAAAGCTGTAATATGCGTGTAAGAAAAGATTCTTTTTTCTGTGCCATAGGTATAGCTATAATGAAGAAAATCACGCAATCTGTCAATCAAAAAAAGCTTTTTCTCCCTTTCAAGCCCTGCGATTTTATGATACTGTAACAGCAGTTATTATCGATAATTGCAGAAAGATAAAAATTCGGCTTCCTTGTGTTGAAGCCCGACACTTTCCATATAACGGAGATTCATTATGCGCCATGATGAAGAATTTGATTTTACCATTGAAACCCTCGGCTCCTGTAAAATACCGTCGCCTATACACCTTTCAAACGTCATCGGAGACCGTATCGCCAATTATGTTACAAACGACGATTTTATCCGCTTTCGGCTGGAGTCCAAAGTCGGAGAGCAATACGGCCCCTTTAAACGAGAACAACTAATCGAAAAAGCAGGCCCGCGGGAAAAGATATTTTTTAATCCAAGCCATGTTCATGCAGGCATTATCACCTGCGGAGGGTTATGCCCCGGACTTAACGATGTTATCCGCTCTGTAGTGCGCTGCTTGTGGGGACGGTATGGAGTTAAACGCATCAGCGGTATTCGCTTCGGTTTTAAAGGACTTTTACCGGATTACCACTTTGACGTTATGCCCTTAAACCCGACGGTTGTCGATGCCTGCCATAAAACGGGAGGAACAATACTCGGTACCTCACGAGGAGGCGGTACACGCGTAGTCGAAATTGTCGACGGAATCGAACGCCTCAACTTAAATATTCTCTTCGTCATCGGCGGAGACGGAACACAAAAAGGCGCTTTGGAAATTGCAAAAGAGATTGAACGGCGGAAGCTTTGTATCTCCGTTGTCGGCATTCCGAAAACCGTCGATAACGACCTGTCATTTATTCAAAAATCATTCGGGTTCGATACGGCAGTTGTAAAAGCCTCCGAAGCGGTCGCCGCCGCCCGTATGGAAGCACAGTCTCAAATCAACGGTATCGGATTGGTTAAGTTAATGGGGCGGGAATCAGGCTTTATTGCAACGCACACCGCCATTGCGAGCCACGAGGTTGACTTTGTACTTATCCCCGAAATTCCCTTCGATATGCACGGAGAAAACGGCTTTTTAAAGCATTTGGAAGACCGCTTGGAACAAAGCCATTACACGGTTATCGTTGTTGCGGAAGGAGCAGGTCAAGATTTAATGCAAAGTAAAAACGAAACGGACGATTCGGGCAACAAACGTCTTTCCGATATCGGCGTTTTCTTAAAAGAGCAAATCGATGCGTATTTTAAATCGAAATCCATCCACATCAATCTAAAGTATATCGATCCCAGCTATCAAATCCGTTCCGCCCCCGCTGCACCGGTTGACTCCATTTACTGCGAACGGCTTGGAAATAATGCGGTACATGCGGCTATGGCTGGAAAGACTAAGCTGATTGTCGGTTTGATGTATAACAAATTTGTTCATCTGCCTATTCACGTGGTTGTCCGTTCACGCAACTACGTTGAGCCGGACGGCTCTCTTTGGCGTGATACGCTTGACGCAACCGGCCAACCGCCGCTGATGAAAAACAAAGTACACGAAAATCGCAGCGAACATTCTGCTGCGCATTAATAATACCATACCGCGCATTAGTTTACCACAAATAAACGCGATACAGAGTGATTACCGCCTTCCGTCCGAAAGGCGGTAATTTTATTTAACGCATGGAGGAACGGACGTCTTTCAGCATAACATCGTGAGAGCCGCCTTCTACAATACTGGAAGGAGACACCAACGTTATTTTGGCATTCTTTTGCAGCTCCGGAATAGTTAAAACACCGCAATTACACATTGTAGAACGCACTTTATACAGTGTTGTTTTAACACCGTCGTGAAGAGAGCCGGCATAAGGCACATAAGAATCAACGCCTTCTTCAAATGCAAGTTTACTGTCTCCGCCGGAATCGTACCGCTGCCAGTTTCTTGCCCTTGATGAACCTTCCCCCCAATATTCTTTCATATAGCTGCCGTTCACCAGTATCTTGTTTGTCGGGCTTTCGTCAAAGCGGGCAAAGTAGCGCCCCAACATACAGAAGTCGCTCCCCATTGCAAGGGCCATTGTGATATGGTGATCGTACACAATACCGCCGTCGGAACAAATCGGAATATAGACTCCCGTTTTTTTAAAGTAATTATCGCGGGCTTTTGCGACCTCAATAAGCGCCGTCGCCTGCCCCCGTCCTATACCCTTCGTTTCGCGGGTAATACAGATGGAACCACCGCCGATACCGACCTTGATAAAATCGGCTCCTGCGTCCGCTAAAAAGTTAAAACCGTCTTCATCGACAACATTTCCTGCCCCGATAGGAATTTTATCTCCATACTGTTTTTTAACAAACTTAATGGTGCGCTTTTGCCATTCGGAAAAGCCGTCGGAGGAGTCGATGCATAATACATCCGCACCGGCTGCTACCAATGCGGGAACGCGCTGTTCATAATCGCGCGTATTGAGTCCAGCCCCAACCAAATACCGTTTTTTTTCGTCGAGCAACTCATTCGGGTGTTCTTTTTTGCTTTCATAGTCCTTGCGGAATACAAAAGCAACAAGCTTTCCTTCCGTATCAAGGACGGGCAGCGAATTGAGCTTATATTCCCAAATAATATCATTGGCTTCTTTTAAAGTAACACCTTCATCGGCATAGTGTATCTTTTCAATCGGCGTCATAAATTTTGAAACGGGCAAGTCCCGCGCCATTCTACTTGGACGGTAATCGCGCCCGGTAATAACGCCGAGCAGCTTTCCATGGGCAGTACCGTCATCTGTTACAGCAACGGTTGTATGCCCCGTTTTTTCTTTTAAACGTAATACATCTTCCAAGGTATTTTCAGGCCTTAAGTTTGAATCGCTTTCTACAAAGCCCGCTTTATAGTTTTTAACGGCACAAACCATCGCAGCTTGTTTTTCTATACTCTGCGAACAGAAGATAAAGGACAGGCCGCCTTCTTTTGCAAGCGAAATTGCCATACCGTCATTGGACACCGACTGCATAATTGCAGAAACCAGCGGGATATTCAGCGTGTATTGAGGTTTTTCCCCAGACGAAAAACGGGTAAGAGGCGTATGCAGATCGATATTTTGAGGACTATGCTCAACGCCGGTATAACGCGGAATTAACAAATATTCATTAAAAGTATGCGACGGTTCTTCATAATAGTATGCCATAATTCCTCCTCATATCTATAGTATATTTTTTATGAATTGTTTCTCACCCTTTGCTTGGACACCGATTATTCACAGTTTACTCACTGATATAACAGATTATCCACAGGTTATCATCAAATTATTTTCACTATTTTCCCTCTTATTTAACCGATATAAATAGCTCGCATTTACAGTCTGAAAAATATAAATCACTTATAATTAAAGACTTACAAAACCATAGCAACAGAGCCGGTATGATAAAAAAAGAAAAAAGCCCGAATTTGCGGATATACATTTTTTAGAATATCCACAACTTCTGCACAAGCGGTGATGAAATATAATATCAGCCGAGTGAAACTTGTGCGTTATTATCGATTGCTAAAATAGTTTTACATTCCGAACAGCGGAAACGTCCCGGGCGAGGTGCCTTTAACTTTTTTGCGCAGATAGGACACGAGAAAATTTTTGGGAAAAGGGTAACCTGAGGAGTAGCAGCGCTTCCTTTGTTTTTAAAGAATGCAATCGAGGTTTCCAAAGAATCGTGAATAGTAAAGAAATTAGCAAAGCCGAGCAATTGAAATACTTCATATACTTTCGGCTGAAGGCTTAATAATACAATATCGCCGCCTTTTCCCTTTACCGCCTTTAAGAAAGCGGTAAAAGAGCCGATACCGGTAGATGAAACATAGTCCAAATGGGCACAATTAAAAATAATCTGAATATAGCCCGCATCAATAAGGGTTGTAACTCTTTTTTGAAAAAAAGTTGAATTATACGTATCAACATATCCCGACAAAATGATAACGATACATTTTTCAAGCCCATCTACCTTTTGGAGTTGTATCTTGAGGCTTTTGTCTTTTTCATTGTCGAAACTTCGAATTATTTCTGCATCATTCATATGAGAATCCTTTCTCCAGTCTATTATTTTATAAAATCAGAACTATACCTGTATTTACCTCTCTTTTCAAGAGGCTTAACTTTAAAATGAAGACCATCCTTTGTCAACCGGCATCACAACTCCATTGTAAGATCCGTCTTTTAATAGAAAAAGAGCGGCTTCCGTAATCGCTTCCGGAGCAATCAATTCTCCATCCGGATTCTTTTTTGCCCATATAGCACGGGTGTCTTCCGTCAATAGCCCGCTGTCGGTAAAACCGGGACAAACGGCATTAGCCGTAATACCGTAGAAAGCATATTCCATACTCACGGATTTGACAAGAGACATAATACCCATTTTTGCGGCTCCGTAGGCGGCGTTTGTCCTAAAGCCCCGTAAAACTTGCGTTTCCGTACCGCCGAATAGTAAAATACGCCCCCACTTTCTCTCTTTCATGCCGGACAAAGCCGCAGAGACTAATATTCCCGGCAGGGTGAGATTTGCGTATACGGTTGTATTCCATTCCTTCGCTGTAGTTATATCGAGTGGTTTTTGCAAAAACGGACCGTAAACAACGCAGAGAATATCAGCTGCATCGGCATACCTGCATAATTCTTCTAAATATGCAACTTTTTGCAAATCACAAATAAGACCTGCAGCATTGCCTTGACTGCACAGGCTCGCAACACGTTTTGAATTTATCTTCCCCTGCACAACGACAGAAACCGATTCCTGTAAGAGCGATTGCGCTAAACAGTATCCAATTCCGCTTGTTCCGCCCACAATCAATGCACTTTTACCCTGTAGAACATTATCCATAACGTATTCCTTTTTTAATACAGTTTATTAGATAGTCCCCACACTCACATTTTTAATTATACTCCTAAGCACTTGACATAGCAAGCGTTCTTTACAAAATAAACCGTTATGAGTATTGAATTCTCCCAACAAAAGCTCCCTGTTGCTGTTGTACTCTGCCGTCCCGAAATAAGCCGTAATATCGGCGCTGTTTGCAGATCGATGGCGAACAATAATTGTTCCGATTTACGTATCGTAGGCAATAAATCCGATTATGATGAAGAAGAAGTTCTCCGTTTGGCAATCCACGCCGGTACGATATGGCAAAACGCACGGTTCTTTGAACCTTCGGTTGCCGGATTAACAGCTTCGATCGCAGACTGCTGTATAGTTGCCGGTACCACACGACGCGTAGGAGAAAAACGTAAGTCATGGGGTATGACACCGGAAGCCTTTGCTTCATTTTCTTTAAACAATGCTGCGGGGCTTACCGGTATCGTATTCGGGAATGAACGGACGGGACTTACAGACGAAGAATTAAATGTTTGCTCAGTCGCGGTTAATATCCCTTCGGCACCCGATTTTCCGTCTCTTAATCTTTCTCATGCCGTACAAGTCGTCTGTTATACCCTGTTCCGCGCCTATAGTCCCCGAAAATACGGATACGAACGTATTCCCTATACGCGGGTTACCTCCGCTGCAGAACATATCAACAGCTGTTTATGTAAGATGGGGCTTTTTAAACATGCAGGGAAAGAAGATAATATCCGCTTTTTTCAGGAGATAATCGCAAGGGCTGCCCTCTCTGCCCGGGAGGCTCGGTATTTGGAAGAGCTTTTTCAAAAGCTTTGTTATGTTAAATGTCAAAATGCTGCGGAAAAAGAACCGGGGATGACTTTGCAGCAAATACAGCCCGTTCCAAACAATTAAAAAGCTCACGGACATTCCCCGGCCAATTGTGCTTACACAATAAACTTAACGCATCCCGTGACAAATATTTTTTTGCTTGTTTTAAATAATTGTACGCGAGTACTCCGATATCTTCTTTATGCTGCCTGAGCGGCGGAACAATCAGATGCGATACATCAAGGCGGTAAAAAAGATCTAAGCGGAAAAGACCTTGATCGACCATTTCCGGCAGGTCGCAATTTGTGGCACAAATTAATCTAAAATCGGAATGATATTTTTTATTCCCGCCCAGTTTATAATACTCATGCGTTTCGATAACCCGTAAGAGTTTAGCCTGTAAATTCAATGTCAAATTTTCTATTTCATCCAAAAAAAGGGTGCCTTGATCTGCTTCCGAAAAGAATCCTTCTCTGTCGATTGCGCCGGTATAGGCTCCCTTACAAGAGCCGAATAATAAACTCTCTGCAAGGTCTTCCGCAATACAAGTCGTATTTATCGCTAGATATTTACCGGCATGGTTTTGGGAATATTGATGAATAAGCGAAGCGACAACTTCTTTTCCCGAACCGCTTTCGCCGTATAGCAGTACGTGGGAATTTTGCTGTGCTGCCTGTAAAATAAAATTCCGTACTATCTGTATTTCAATACTTTGTCCCTGCAGTTTGGTATAAAGCGGATCGGTTACCGGATTAATATCATAAGGATCTATTCTATGAACGATTTTTCCTTCAAGCACATTTTTAATGGTATCGCATAATATATTAAATTCATAGGGAATTGAAAAACACCCCAAAATCATACCTGTTGCAAAAGCTTTTTTTTCGACAAAACTGCAGTGTTGATGCGATAGTAAGAAGATAGGTAAAATAGGATATTGATTATAAATTGCTTTGAGTACAGCCGGCGGATAGCTGCCCCCCGCTTCAAAATCAAATAAGAGAAAGTCGTAGGCCTTTTCCCCTAAGCGCGGTAACACAGCTCTATTATCAAAGATGTAGTCTACCAACCACACTTTTCGAGATACATACGCAAGTTTTTCGGCATCTGTCGAAAATGCTGCGACAAACAAAACAGTTAACACAGCGAAGCCTCCAACAGAAAACCGGAAGAGGCAGGAATCGAACCTGCCGTTGCGAATTGTGCAACCAACGGTTTTGAAGACCGCGAAGACCACCAGATCCCATCAGCTTCCATATAAACAAGAGGAATTAAGCTTCAGTATAAAATGAAATTTTCATTTAAGCAAGCCTATTATTTCAATTCATCGGCAAGTTTTTAATTTTAATCAACAACCCCGACGCAAGCGTCGGGGTATTAAACTTTTTTCGCTTGTAACACCATATTTAGCGTAAAACCGGATCATAATTGCAAAAAAAATTTGCAAGCAGTTATGCCTTAGTTTAACGATTCTTTTACCACAGCCAGATACCTCAGCATTTTATCAATAAGAACAAATGCTTGAGGCGTGAGCGTTTCACGGCTATCCTGCGGACTATGCATCCGCTGCCATGTTTGCGGAATAACCGCTGCAAGCGGTGAAGTAACCGGAATATGAGCATTCGTAATAATGCAGTGCTGCAGCATTTCGGAGCAGGGCATATACCGCATCAGCAGCTCCGCCTCTTTCCGCGGCAGCACGGTGATAACCTGCGCGGTCAATCCGGCGGAAATAAGCCCCGCGTTATCGCTGTAAGCGGTCGGCAGCGAAAGCCAGCGGCCTCGACACGCGGCGTCGGCATATATGCGGCAGCGCCGGTGAAGGGCGATAAGCGCCGCCGTTTTCCGTTTATCCCTGCCGTATATCCCCGACTCGGAAAGGATGAGCGTACCCCCGCTGCCGCACATATCAAACACAAAGATGTCATCCCGCTGCATGGAAAGCGCACGCAGCCCTTGTCCCAAGCGGTACGCGCCTTGGTTCTTAATACTCTCCGCACCCGCTTCTTCGCCGTCGGTAAAGATAATGCGGATATTATGCGCGTCCCGTTTATGCAGCAGCGTTTTCGCAAACAGCAACAGCTGTACGCAGGCAGCGGAATTATCGTTTGCACCCGGACAGCCGGCGGCACGGTCATAGTGCGCTATCAGCGTTTTCATCTTAAAACGGGAATCGTATGCGGATTGCCGATATGTAATAACGATGTGGGTTTTATTCTGAAGTGTAACGGTACGGTAGGGAATATTTTGCGCGGACAGCCACGCCGTGATACAGGCGCAGCGGTCTGCCGCCGGTTCTAAAAAAGCGCTGAAAAAAGGCGATGCGATAATCGCCCGAGCTTGTTCAAGAGTCACGGCGGCAGGTAAAAGAGAGCTATAGAGCTGCTAGGGCTTTTTCAAGCTCACCGACCAAATGCGCAAAATGCTTACACGCCGCTTCGACAGGTTCGGGAGAAGCCATATCGACGCCGGCAATCCGCAGCGATTCGATCGGATAGCGGGAACCGCCGGAGGTTAAGAACTTAAAGTAATCCTCCCGTTCCGCCTTACCGCCCGAACATACCCGCTCGGCAAGAGCAAGCGATGCGGAAATACCGGTCGCATATTTGTACACATAGAACGAATTGTAAAAGTGCGGAATACGCAAACCTTCAAGATCGCTGCATTCTTCAAAGTGCATCGCGGGGCCGAAGTAAGCAGTCAGCAGCTTGCGGTACTCGCCGCGGAGATTCTCGATAGTAAGCGGAGTTCCGCCTTCCACAAGCTTATGCGTCATATATTCGTACTCGGCAAACATCGTCTGACGGTAGAGCGTAGCGAGGATATCGGTAACGCGGATACTCAAGAGGTATGCCCGCATTTTGGGGTCGCTTGTATTTTTTAGCATGGAACGGAACAGCAGCTCTTCGTTAAAGGTGGAGGCAACCTCCGCTTCAAAAATCGTGTAGTTGTAGCTGAGGAACGGATTGTTCCGCGCCGAATACCACGAATGCATCGAATGCCCGCCTTCATGGACAAGCGTAAAGACATCACGGATAACGTCCTCTTTATAATTGACCATGATATAAGGATCGCCGTCAAAGCCGCCCCACGAAAAAGCGCCTGAACGCTTGCCTTTATTTTCGTACCGGTCAACCCAGCCGTTCAAAAGGCCGTTCCTCAGCGTCGTTACGTATTCATCCCCGAGCGGCTGTAACGCTTCGGTAATCATATCAACGGCTTCGTTATACGGGGTATGCCGCCGTACCTCACCGACTAACGGAACGTACACATCGTAGTGCCGCAGCTCGTCAAGCTTGAGCGATTTTTGCATAAGCTCATAAAAACGATGCAGCGGTTCCAAATTTTTGCGGATTGTCCGGATAAGATTGTCGTATACTTCCGTCGGAACCTTATCGGGATAGAGCGCCTGTTCACGGGCGGAACCGTAGCCGCGGATACGGGCGAGCGCAATATCCTGCTGTACCTGACCGGTATATAAAGATGCGATTGTGTTTTTATACGCATCGAAAGTACCGTAAAATTGCATATACGCTTGCTTGCGGATATTCCGGTCGGGATTGATTAAGAATTGCAAATATGAAGATTGAGTAAGCTCCTTTGCTCCGTCGGGTGTTTCAATCGAACCGAAGCGGAAGTCTACATTGGTAAGCGTCGAAAAGCTGCGGTGTTCGACATCCTGCGATTCCGCTAAAAGCGAAAGAATCTTTTCTTCTTTTTCGCTCAATGTGTGTGCTTTTAATCTGATCAGTTTTTCGATAAAGACTTTGTACGGAGCAAAAGCCGCCCCTGTTTTTCCTGCAGGATCGATCCAGCTGCGGATGGTCTGTTCGGGGATATCCAGCAAAGCGGGGATAAACCAACTGGTTTCGGAAGAAAGCTCCGTATCCGCCATCATTGCGAGGGATACTCGTTCGATATTCTTAGGATCGCTTTCGTCTACCGACTTCATCAAAAAGGCATAATGGCTTGTCTTTTCGGAAATACGGGCTGCCGCTTCCACCGCTTGTAAACAGCCGAGCACCGTTTCGGCGGTCAATTTTTCAGGCGCGGCAAAGTCCGTTTTGTAGGTTAACACACGGTCTTTTGCAGCAGCGATATCTTTAAGGGATGCATGCCAGTCCGTGTCGTTTGTAAAAAGTTTGCTCAGATTCCATTGATCGCTTTTTGCGACTTCCGAGCGCAGGGGTACCGTTGAGTTTTTCATACGTTCACTATACAATATGACCGATGAATGAGCAACTGTCGACCTATAAAATTAAACAAGGGCGGCGAATCTACGATATTTACAACATCTTCAATTCTTTTTCTTTTGCGCTTGTTACCGGCAATACGATTACCCTTTATGCGTTGTTTTTAAAAGCGAATACAACGGTCGTCGGCTTATTGACCGCATTTATGTATCTGTCTTTTTTTGCAATTCCGCTCGGTAAACTGATGGTGCTGCGCTTCAGCATTATGCAAACCTTCGGCATGACATGGCTTTTGCGTACGGTATCGCTGCTGCCCCTCTTGGCAATTCCGTTTCTTGTATCGGCCGGCTACGATCAGTATGCGCTTTACTGTCTGCTGCTTGCGGTCGGGCTGTTTAATTTTTTCCGCGGCGTCGGAATGATAGCGAACAATCCCGTTATCAGAATCCTTGCGCCGGGGAAAGACCGCAGCTCCTATATCGTGCGCCTCTCCTTAATCAATAACCTTGCAGCCTTACTCGCCACCGTTTTACTTGCGTGGCTGCTACGGATGGATTCTTCGGTGCGCAGCTACAACCTCGCGAGCATGATCGGTATCCTGCTCGGTTTTATCGCATCTCTGCTGCTGTTTAAAATACCGGAACCTGAGTCTGCAAAGCCGAACCGTCAAACAAAAAAAAGCACTGCCGCTCCCCGCCAAGGCTCCGCCTTTTTAACGCACATTCGGGATGCATTTAAAGATGCAAATTTCAGACGGTTTGTATTGGCCTTTTTTATTATCAGCCTCGGCATTGCAATGATCCGCCCGTTTATCATCGTTTACGCAAAAGAGGTTTACGGCAGACAGGACAGTACGGCAACAATTCTGTCGGTATACTCACTGATTGGAGCGCTCAGCGTCGGCCTTTTGATGCATTTAGTTATCGACCGCATCGGCGCAAAACCGATCTTCATCATTTTCACTGCGATAAGCGCTCTTTCACTGGTACCTGCGTTTTTTGCTCCGGGACTCGCAAGCGCCGGAATGCTCGGCACTATTTTTCTCATTGCATTTACAATGATCAGCAACATCGGCTTTGTCGGGCAGGATAATTCTTCCCAAGCCTATTTTTTCGCTATGGTGCCGGAAGAAGCGCTGATGGATTTAAGTATGCTTTATTACTTTGTCCTTGCCATTACCGGCGGCGCAGGTTCCATCCTCGGCGGAACTATCCTCGATCTTTTGCGCGTACAAGGTTTTTCCTACCTGCAATCGTATCAAATATTTTTCTTGATAGTCATCGCCATTATCGCAATCGGTATCGTATTTCAACGCAAGCTCTTGAACCTCGGCAGTTACCGCGTTTTTGAAACGCTTGCAGTGCTCTTTTCTCCCCGCGATATGAAGGCGCTCAACCTTCTGCACAAATTAGACCGAAGCGAGACTATCGAAACCGAGGAGAAAATCCTCAACGAACTCGGCGAAATTGCTTCATCGGTATCCTGCGATCAGCTGCTGCATTACCTTGAATCTCCCCGCTTTACGATTAGGATGAATGCCCTGCGTGCGCTCTACTCAATGAATACTATCAATTCTAAGGTACGCGATGTAGTGCTGCAAGAGCTTGAACACGGGGAGTTTACCACAGCGCCGCTTGCGGCAAGGATACTCTCAAAATTCAACGTGCAGCAGGCGGTTGTTCCGTTACGGGCGGCACTCGACAGCAACGACTACTACCTTGCAGGCGAAGCGATGGTTGCCCTTGCACGGCTTAACGACAGCTATAGCCAGCCGAAAATCGGCACCATCCTTTCGCAAGCGGAAAACCCCGCGCTGATACTGAAAGGAATACGGGCTCTGGAGCTTTTTGATGCCGATAATTCACCGATGTTTATTCTGGATATCCTCCGCAGGGAAACTGTTGCCCCGTATATCGAAAATGAAGCGCTGCTCGCGTTGGCATCACTGATGGGCATCCAAAACGACTTTTATTACATCTTTGAAAAATACCGGAACGAAAAGCAATCGCCTTCTATCTTATTCATCGATATACTCGATGAAATTTTTGAAACAAAAAAAACGTCCGATCCCGTGTTAAAGAAAACCGTTATCGATTTTATCCAAGACTATCAATACGACGAAGCCTTTGTACACTGGTTAATCGGATTCGGTAAAAATAAACTGGGTATACGGTCTGCCCTGCTGGTTGCAGTTGCGCTTGATATCGGACTCATCCATCGGGAAGCATTCCGCTTCTTTTTATCGTTCTGGGCTATCTGCTTATTCAAAAAACCGGAACTTGCGGAGCGGTAATAAAAGAGCTATAAACAGCCGGTACGTTATTGACATTACCAAACACCTTACTTGACAGAGGAATAGAAAATCGTTATCGTACAAGAAGACACTAAGGATATAATCCATTGGAGGTGATTCTGTAAGTGGCAAGTATCGTTATCGATGATTCCGAAAACCTTGAAAAAGCGATTAAGCGTTTTAAGCGCCAAGTTGAAAAAGAGGGAATTATCCGCGAGTGGAAAAAGCGCGAATACTATGAAAAGCCGTCTACTATTTTAAATAGAAAGAAGAAAGCTCTTCAGCGCAAGTTAATGAAAAAAAACCGCAAGTCGTATGATTCAAAGTCATATTAGTCTTTAATAATCAACAACAAGGCCGATTTAACAATTGTTCATTGGCCTTGTAATCCTTCTACAAAACAAGCAAATCTTATTATTGTTTTAATCCATAAAATCATCTATACTATCCTCAATTATCCTCAAAGAGCATGGAAGGAGCCTATCATGGAATATTCAATAGAAAAGTTTGAAACCGGCTACCTTATGGTCAATACATGGGTATTCCCGCTGAGCGAAAAAAGCGTTGCCGTAATCGACCCGGGAGGATTAAGCCCCGAATTATCGCAGTATCTATATAAACTTAACCCTACCCATCTTGAAATTATGCTGACGCATGGGCATTTTGATCACGTGGGCGGCTTACCGGCCTTAGTAAAAAAATACCCCGATTACCGCTTATGGATTCATGAAAAGGATTCCGCATACCTTGGTGCAGCCGCCACAGCAACGCATTTAAAAAGCTTTGGACCGCTCCATGTCCAGAAACTGATTGAACCGCTGGAAAAAAATCCGCTTCCGGATCCGACGGACTTTTATAAAGAAGGAGATATTGTAAACGGCTTTACCGTGTTGCATACCCCCGGCCATACGCAAGGTTCCATTTGCCTGTGGAACAAAGAAGCCGGAATCCTCTTTAGCGGCGATACTCTTTTTTACGGTTCACGCGGCAGAACAGACTTACTTGACGGCAATGAAATGCAGATACATCAGTCGCTCAAGCGACTTTTTAATGAGCTGCCGGGAAATACGCAGGTGTATCCGGGACACGGTTCGAATACGACTATCGAATTTGAAAAAAAATATCAAAGCCCGTATCTATAACCGTACAAGAGCTTGAAGAATCTGCGTGGCTGTTTCGGTTTTTAGGAAAGCTCGCAAACCGGCAGACTTTTGGGCGCATTGTTTAACGACTTTCATAATCGCCGCAAGGTCATTGATATAACCCTGATTGTCAAAAGCGGAAACCTCTTGCAGCATTTGATATTTTTTTTCGGCAAGCTCTATCAGCATATTATCCAGCTGCGCTCGCGTCGGCTGCCGGAAGGCTTCATAAATAAGCGCCGTTACCGCCCCATACCGCTTCGCCAAATAGTAATCTCCTTCAAATCTGCTGTTACGGGTATTATGCGCGGGAACCGTATTTTTTGCATTGGTTAATAAAATAATGATAAGATGCTCAACAGGATCGATGAGGGTAAGTGTCCCCGTCCAACCGGTATGCCCGAATGTTCTGATAGAGGCAAGGGGAGAAAATGCCCAAGCGTATTCCTGAGTGCCCTGCCGCCGCCACCCGAGTCCGATGCTGGAAACAAGGGATTGCTGTGCCGTAAAATATCCTGCTACTGCAGGATCGAAAAATCGTTTAACACCGTACCCGCCGTTATTCAGCATCACTTGAGCCAAGACCGCAATACTTTCCGCATTGGCAAATAAACCGGCATGCCCGCTAATTTCTTCCATTGCCGTATATGCTTCAGGATCATGTACCGTGCCGTGAATTAGCTCGGTTGTTTGGGCGGCCTCGATAGCCGTTTGTGTGCGCGGTTTCGCTTTGATTTCCGTTGCAGCAATCTCATCAAGCGTAAAACCGTGCCGAAGCGGTGTAAAGCAAATTCTGTCCAACCCAAGCGGACGGTAGAAACTATCGGCGACATATTCATCAAGTCCTATTCCCGTCAATTTTTCAATAATATAAGCAAGCAGCATATAATTGATATCGGAATAAAGCATAGCCGTCCGCGGCTGATATACAAGCGGTGTTTCCATGATCAAGTCAAAGGTATGCTCGCGGTTGCTTTTTCCCGAAGTTTGTTTAAGCTGCTCTATCTTTTGAGAATACGGGCTGCCGGCGGGAAACCCCGATTGATGGGTTAAAAGATCGAATACCGTAATTTCGGCTTTCCCTTTAATTTTACTTTTTTTATCGTCGGCAAATTGCGGAAAAAAGCCCTGAACCGTATCGGTTAGCGCAAGCTGCTGTTCGGAAATCAATTTCTGAACGGCAAAATTGACTGCATACATTTTGGTATTGCTGGCAAGGTCGAACAACGTCTTTTCCGTTACCGGAACACCCTCATCAAGCACATTGCCTGCGTTATCAACCTTGCTTATAACGCCATAAGCACTATTTTTAATCATAACGCCGTCTTTAATGATAACCAGCTGCGCTCCGGGAAAGCCGTTTTCCGTTTCTGCGGTCAGTAGTCGATCGACTATTTCAAGTGTTTCCGTCGAATACGGCAAATTTTTTTGCTGTTTTTTTGAAACACTTCGCGGATTTGTAGCGGGAAGCGGCTTGATAACGGGGTACGGGATTTTTACCTGCAATGAAGGAGATTCTTGTTCTTGGGCACCGCCGCTTTCGGCAGGAACAAGCGCAGAAATATAGAGCATATTCCTACCGTTTTGAATATAAGGGGATGCATCAAAACAAATAGGCTGATCAATACAGATGGAGTGTGTCGAAATCTTCCGGTTATTGATATATAAATCGAAGGAAGCGAGCCTGTGTGCCCAAAAATAAATCCGTGCTTGTCCTTTATATGCGGTGAATGCCAGATAATTGTTCGGCAAGATGGAAGCATCATACTCCTCCATAGGAATGGGGAAGGTTTGCTCGGTTTGCATCTGCGCCGTATCGGAAAATACCGCTTCAATCATTTCGGCGGTATCGGTAGGCAACAAATCATCGGTTTTACCGGCAGAAATAGAAGCACACCCCGAAAGGCTCAAAAGGAAGCACGAAATAACAACCGAAATAGCGAACGGCTGAAGGGGGCTTTTATGGGAAAATCGGAAAGGCTTCATATCCGGCATCCTTTAACCGAAGCCCCATATCTCCGGCAGCGTTCTCTTTAACCAGCACGGCAAAATAGACGGTGCCGCTGGGACGCGTTTCTTCTTTTATAATGGGGGTAAATTGTTTTTTTTGCAGATCGGCGGCAAGCGCTTCTGCATATTTTTTTGTCTTGTAAAACCCGAGCTGATAATACGTAGGCTTAGCATGAGTTTCTTCTGCAGCAGCGGCTTTCTCAGATTGAGCTGCGGTTGCGGCCGATTGAGGCGAAGGATTGCTCTGTTTAGAAGGTTGAGCAGAAATTACTTCGGTTTTCCGAGCCGCACCCGTTTTAGTGTCGGCTCCACCGATTACCGGCTGTTGGGTAAGCGCGCTTTTCGGCATTAAATACCAAAAAGTAGACGGCTGCACCGTAATGGTCCCGTTCACAGCCGCCGCTTCCATACCGGAGGGGTATTCTTTAAGCAGCCGCTGTTTAGCATCTTCATCCCCGTTAACCCACCATAGTGTAAATAACAGTGCAGGATGATAGTCCTCAAAAGCTTTTTTTTTCGTATAAGCGGTGATGAGCGGCACCGCACGGTCGGCACGGTCTTCGGCAAGAAGCCGCCACGCATCATACACGGCAGCTCTCCGGTAATAAGGGTCATCGTCGCTCACCGGAAGCGCCGCGGCGATTTCAGTTAATAGGCTGCGGGCAGAATCAAAGCTGCCGCCGCAGAGTAAGGCGCGCACCGCGTCCAATAGCAATGCGGTTTTTCCCTCGCTCGTATCCAAACCCGCCGCACGCCGATAACATTCCGCAGCATTGGAATAATTACCGTGATACTGTTCATAGTCCGCTAAAAGCGCCAGAGCCTGAACTTGTGCCTGTGCATTCGGAAGCGTTGCGATATTCTTTTCAAAAAACTGCCGGACTTCCGCCGCTGTCTTTTGAGCAAAGGCTTTTTGCGCTAAATTCCGTACGGCAGACGGCAAAGCCGGTTCCGCAAAAACGCGCGTACCGGGGTGAATCATTATCGCCCCGACGATAATAAAAAAAGAGAGATATTTTTTTATAAATCCGCCGCGGAGTTTATACATCCTGTTTTGCCGCCCCGCTCTCTTCGGAGTTCTTTTTCTTCCCGAACCAGCGGCGTTTTTCAGGTTTTAATTCGACTTTTTCAACATCATGGTATAAGGCCGCTTGTTTTTCCGCCTTCTTCATCTTATGACGGCTGCTGATCAGGAATGGCAGCACCGCAATATTTCCAAGCAAAAAAGCAAACAGCATACTTAAAAAAATCGGCACATCCTTAAATACATAAAAAATAACGGAAATATCGCAGCGGTTCGGTAGATTAAAGCCCATAAACAGCGCAATCATCAACATTACAATAATAAAATACAATAACTTTCCCGGCATTATATCCTCCCCTGGAAATCCTTACACGACAGGGACAGCTCTAAATGTTTTCCCTTTTATGGATTGTAATTGAACTTTCATAAAATGTCCAATATGTTTCGGATCGCATTTTTCCGCAAGCACAGCCATTTCCCCCTGCTCGGTATGTCCGAACAGCTCATCGGGATTATTCCTTGACTGCGATTCAATCAGCATCATGACAGTTGAACCGAGCCGTTGCTGCATTTTAAGATCGGTAATACTTTGCTGCAAATCGATAACTTGCTGCAGCCGATTAATCCGCTCAGCATCCGGAATCCGGTCGGGGAAATTATATGCTTTCGTACCTTCACGCGGATTATAGTGATACATAAAAGCCGAATCAAACTGTACCGTCCGCATCAAATCAAGCGTTTTTTCAAATTCAGCCTGTGTTTCTCCGGGGAACCCTATTAAAATATCGGTTGTCAGCACGATATTCGGTATACGATTCCGGAGTTTTTCTACAATTTTAAGGTACTGTTCAACGGTATAGCCTCGATTCATCCGTGCGAGTACTTCATCGGATCCGTTTTGCACCGGCAAATGCAGCGACTTACATATCCGCGGATCTTCCGCCATCACCTCAATCAGTTCATCCGATAAATCTTTCGGATGGCTTGAGATAAAGCGTATCCATTTAATAACGTCCTGCTTGGTACAGGTTTGGGAAACCGCACGGAGCAAAGCGGGAAAGTTCACTTTTGAACCCGAAGCAGGATCGATACCGTGATATGAATTGACATTTTGTCCCAACAGTGTAATTTCCTTTACGCCCTTGCCGCTTAAAAACGTGATTTCGTCTAAAATACTTTCAACCGGCCGGGAAATTTCCCTGCCACGGATATACGGTACAATGCAGTACGTACAAAAATTATTACACCCGTTCATAATCGGGACAAAACTTTGAAAAGTCCCCTCGGTATACGAACGTCCGGAAAAATAATAACGTTCTTCATTACTGGACTGTGGACAAAATGAAGCAAGTTTGGCATTACCGGCTACCGAACCTTCCCAGAATGTTTCTCGCTCTACCGCATCAAAGATTTTTGTAAACTGATCCCGTTCAAACATTCCGACCACGTAATCGAGTAACGGAAATTTTGACTTTATCTCATCATGCAAACGCTGCGCCATACAGCCCATTAGGATAATTGTAAAATCCTGTTTCTTTTTCATCGCGGAAAATAAACCGAGCCGCCCGAATACGCGGGTTTCGGCAGTTATCCGAACCGAACAGGTATTCACAATCAGCAAATTGCAGTGCTGTATATCTTCGGCAGCTTCCCAACCGCGCTCCCGCAAAAGCTGTTCCAATGCCGCAGATTCGGCAAAGTTCATTTGACATCCATAAGTTTCTATAAAATATTTCAAAATGCTTATTCCTAACTTCGTCTAAACGCCAAGGGTTCTAGAGGTTTCCCTTCTAAAATTCCGTATTTTAGCGATGATCTAAAAAGCGATAAAACTTCAACGCGAGATTATCATATTTCCACCGTAAAGGGCTACCTTTGTCAAGCGTTTTATTTGCAACAAGCGGAAATTCGGCAAGCAGCAGTGTATCGCCGCCGTGTTCCGTTAAAAACTGAACTTTGCCGATTTTTTGCCCTGCCGTAATAGGAGCAGCAAGCGTATGGGGTGCGAGTATCTGTGAATAAACTACAGCGACATTCGGCTCATGTCCGTTTGCTTCCCCTGCTTTCCCTGCTTCCGTTGCGTAAACCGGAACGGTAAAAGCTCCGTTATTTCCACTCGGATCGTCAAGCTGCGGAAGCAGCGCTGTTCCGGCAGCAGGCTCTTTTGCACCCATAACAGGGATAATCGGAAGTTCTAACGGAAAGTTTTGTGCATATCTTGTGGAAAAATGAGAAAAAGCCCATTCCATCAATATTTTTCCGTTTGCTTCCCGTAGAGCCTTTCCTTCCGCCATGTTTTTACCGGCGCCGCCTAAAATAACCGCAATAAACCGGTTTCCGTCCCGCTGTGCGGTAAGGGCAATGTTAAAACCCGACTCATAAATAAAACCCGTTTTAATACCGTCGCAGCCGTCCAGTTTATCCAATAGCGTATTCGTTGCCGGCTGCCGAAAAGATGTCTGTGATTTCAGCATATTATGCGGCTGCGGATACGTAAGCTCCCGTGCCGAATGGAATCGCGCGAGACACTCGGGATACTTGCGTACATATACCGCAGAAAAGCGGGCAAAATCACGGGCGGTTGTGCGGTTATATTCGCTCAAACCGTTTGCGTCTTCAAAGTGAGTATTCTGCAGCCCGAGTGCAGCAACGGCTTCGTTCATCCGCTGCACAAAAGCAGCAACCGAACCCGCCGTATGAATTGCAAGAGCAACCGCCGCATCATTCCCCGAAACAACCGCCATTCCCAGCATCAGCTCTTCAACGGTTACTTGCTGATTTTTCCCCAAAAACATCAGCGACGAACCCGGCGGGATATTAACCGCCCATGATTCTTTAGGGGGTATAATACGGTCGCTTAAATTGATTTCGCCCCGCTCAAGGGCCTGCATCACCGTATACATCGCAACCAGCTTTGTTAACGAGGCAGGCGGAATGCTTTGATCGGGATTTTTTTCGAATAAAAGAGCTCCGCTTGCGGCGTCCATTACAACAGCGGAACGGGCGCTTATGGCAGCCGGCTGCAGTATATCCCGTGTACACGGTGCAAGATGTAATAAAGAAGGGGTATGAAAATTTCTTGAGCCAAAACCGGAGACTGCCGCAATTTTTTGCCGTACTTGGTCATCCGGCAGAATTGTTATAAGCCGGGCACCGCGGATATACAGCGCAATACCTGAAACGGCAGCCCAACAGAATACGACTGCAACAGCTATAAAAATATAAAAACCGATTGAACGGGATTTCGTACTAGTCATGTCTCAATAAGTGTGTTTGAACTACAACCTTTTAATAGCATAACGCTAATTTAATAGTCCGGCAGGGTTAATCGTGGCTCCGTTCCGATAAACGGTAAAATGAAGGTGCGGCCCCGTACTCATTCCGGTATTTCCGACCGTTCCGATCTTTGAAGAAGCGGAAACGAAACTGCCTTTGGAAGTAAGGATTGTATTCAGGTGCCCGTATAGCGTTTGATAGCCCGAATGATGACGGATCATCACATAATTTCCGTACACGGTGCTGTATCCGGTAGCAATAACTTGTCCGTTCAATGCCGCATAAACGGAGGTTCCTTTAGGCGCGGCCATATCCATACCGTTATGAAAACTCCGCTTACCGTTGAGAAAGGGATTATCCCGCCATCCGTAACGGGAAGTGATATAGTAGCTGCTATGCAGCGGCCGTTTAAATAGATCTCCGTTGATTTCCTGTAAGGTTGCCCAATCAAGTTTTGCATCGGGCAAAAAGATAATGGAGGCAGGTTCTATCGTGTTATCGCTCAGAGTATTTACCGTTGCAAGTTTTTCCAAAGAAATCTTATATTTATCGGCAATAGATTCGGGTGTATCGCCTTTTTTTACCGTATAAGAAATACCGTCAATAGACGGTATTTTTAATATCTGTCCGATTTGTAGTGTCCGCGTATTTTTAAGTTTATTAAGACTGATAATAGCGTCTTGACTTACCCCGCATTCTGAGGCAATAGTGCCGACCATATCACCCTGTTTAACGGAATATGCCCGATAATACAGCGATTGATGGACGGAATGGTCATCCTGCTCTTCCGGCAGCTCGGCAGGCAGAGAAGTACCGCCTCCTACACCATGATCAAACGCGTCATTTTTGCCGCTAGCGGACAACCATAACACAAGGAATAAGGAGGCAAGACATATAATACTAAAAATAAAAATACGCGTTACTTTCATTGATCTCTGAATTTACCAATCGGGATACGCCTAAATTGCATCTTCTCCTTCCAAGTACTCGTCGAACCCGGACATAATAGAAAATAGCCAATCCAAGGTACCGTTAAAATTATCCGAATTAATACCGCCGTCCGTACAAAGAAAATAGTTCAAATATATGCAGTCTTCATAGCTAAAAACAGTTGTAAAAATTGTGTCAGTATTCCACTGATTTAAAATTTTAAATAGCCTGGCACTAGAAATAGTATCGGATTTTTTCCATATTGCATAAAATTTTAGAACGTCTCTTTTATCATCAACTTCGACATACAAACTGAGTCCGTCGTCTTTGATTTTTATGTCGCCGTCTTCATCTATAATTGCACTTCCTGCATAATCACTATTTAACAACTTAAGAAGAGTTTTGGCTGAAATGTTTGACGATTGTAAATCTTCGGCAAAGGCATTAAATACCGAAAAAAGAAACATACCGCTAAAAACTAAAACACATAACTTTCGCATATTAAATAGTATACCGGAGTATTAAAAAAAATCAAGTAAAATTTTTATACTGTAAAATTTTTTATACGAGCGAAGTAACCGCATAAGCACTATTTAGCGGTTGCCTGCTTATATCTGACGCCTACAGCGCACGGATACTTTTTCGATATGATACAAGATAATCGATAAACGAACCGACCGATAATAAAGCGGCAATCCAATACAGCACTTTATTGATAATAATCAGCGTATCGGTAACGGATTTTTCCGCAAAGGAAAATGCAATCAGCAATTCAATAAGCAGCGTAAAACCTTCGGCAAGGATATAGCACACCGTTTTCGTTTTACCGCCTTTTTTGGCGCCGATAGTAATACCGTTCCCCCGTGCAAGCATCCGTAAAAACAAAATATTTAGCTCGCGGTATAGGATGATGATAAAAACCGGCAGCGGCACATATCCTGAAAGCATAAAGACCAACAATACGGTCAAATTTGCAAATACATCCGCAAAGGGGTCGAACAGTTTACCGAAATCGCTTACTTGTTTAAGCTTACGGGCGTAATATCCGTCTAAAAAATCGGTAAATTCCATATAAATAAACAATGGCACAAGAATAAGCAGAACCGTTTGTTGTGATATACCTACATAATTAGGAAGATAGTAGATAATGACAAAAAGAGGCGCAGCAACCATTCTTGTCGCGGTAAAAAAATTTGCAATATTCATAATTTGAGTATCTATCATCGGCATAAGTTTGTCAAATACATCTTTTTGAAAATATGCGAGCATCTGCGTTGTCGCTACGCCGAAATAAATACTCACCGTATACCCGATACGCTTCCGTTTTATTTCGGCTAGGCTCCTGATATGCTTCGCCTATTTTTCAAAAAGCTAACGGAAAAACTATAAAAAAAGCCGACTAAAATCCGATGAAGACTTTAGACGGCTTTTGCAGAAGTTACTGCCGGCATCTCTAAAAACCGATATTTTTAAGAGCGCCTAATTGTAATGTTCAATTACTTATTCTGCAGTCTTTTCAGCTTCGGGAGGTAGAATGTCCAATAGCTCAACTTCAAAAATCAATGTTGAGTTAGGAGGAATAACCTGTGAAACACCGCGTTCTCCATAAGCAATCTTAGAGGGGATATAAAGCTTATATTTTGAACCGACTTTCATCAGCTGTAAGCCTTCCGTCCAGCCGGGAATAACGGCTTCCAGCGGAAATTCAACGGGATTGCCGCGGTCGTAAGAACTGTCGAATACGGTACCGTCAAGCAATGTACCCTTATAGTGTACTCTTACCGTATCGGTAATCACCGGCACGGCGCCGGTTCCTTCGGTAATAACTTCGTATTGTAAACCGCTGTCGGTTGTTTTTACACCGTCTTTTTTTGCATTCTTTTCCAAAAATTCGGTTTCTTTTGCTAAATTTTCCGCCGCTTCTTTTTTATGAGCTTCTTCGCTCGCCCGTTGTAATATTTTCTGAGCCGCAACAAGATCTATATCCGTTTTCTTTTCGGCGTCCTTTAAACCTTTTACCAGCTGACCGTAATCAACTTCGAGTTTAAAGTCTTTAAGCGACGTTCCCATCATAACGCCAAAGGCATAACCGATTTCTTTTTTCGTCGGAGGCGGAAGTTCTTTTTCTTCCTCTGTTTTTGCACCCGCAACATTAGTCCCTTCCGTTGAAGCGGGAGTTTCGGCCGCCGGTTGTTTTTTACAGCTTACCGCAAAAGACAGCGCAATAAGCACCGCAGCAAGAATTGATAAAATTTTTTTGTTCATTTTTCACATCCATAAATAAAATTGTGTTTTATGACGATACTAACAATGAATAAAAAAGTCAATCTTTTGCAGAAAAATTTATTGATGCCTTATTTATGAAACTTGAACGGCTGAGGTACTGCATGTTATATATTATTTTAGGCTTAATGTGCCTTTCATTCGCCGGTGGCGGTATTATGATTAGAGAATTAAAAGCATACGACTTAATTGCAGGGTATAATACTATGTCGGATGAAGAAAAGGCACATTATGACATTAAATCGGTCGCAAATCAGTTAGGCATACTATTATATTTTTTTGCGTTATTGGCTGCGATTGTCATGGTGTTGTTTTATTTTGGTAACTTCTCTTTACCGATAAGAGAACTTATAATGCTTGGTTATGCGGCAATTATCTTGTTTATACTAGGCATAGCTATGTTGGTATTTAATAAAAAAAATATTCGTAAAATTATTCCGGTTTTCATTATTTACAATGTTATCATGCTGGCATCATTAATACCTGCTTTCTTGAAACTGCTAAAAAAACTTTTGTAAAAAATACTCTGGAAAAGAGGATTGCAGATTTACTCCGCTTATGGGGGATAGCGGCTTTCGAGAACAATTTGTCAACCATCTCTTCAATTTTGATACTTCAATCTTGACATTGTAAAGATTTTTAGCTATTATCTTGACAGTGTAAAGATTTGGAAGGAGGCTGTTTATGTGCGAATCGAATCTGCCGTATCACCGCAAGGATTTAAAAAATCTATTAATTGAAAAGGGCATCGAAATTGTCAATACCGAAGGGTTGCAATCTTTTTCGCTAAGAAAAGCTGCGGCAGCCTGTAAAGTCAGCCATGCTGCTCCCTACAGCCATTTTCACAGCAAAGAAGAATTACTCAATGCTATGCAGTTACATATCACCGAGCGTTTTTCAAAAGCACTCGAAACGGCTATCAGTGAAAATAAAGCTCCTACCGAATTGCTAAAAAATCTGGGAATAGCATATATTTCTTTTTTTATTGAAAATCCCGCCTATTTTCAATTTTTATATTCCAAATCCGACATAAAGGTGGATTTAACCTTATCTATGCCGGATGAGGAAAATTATAGTCCTTTTATTCTGTATAAAAATAGCGTTCTTTCATTACTCAAGCAAATTCAATATCCGAAGGAAAAGCAAAATGACATTGTAATAACGATATGGGCTTTTATACACGGCCTTACTGCGTTGGCAACAATGAAAAATGTCCACTACGACAAAAACTGGAAAGAAAAAATCACCGATTTTATGGATCTGCTTGAACCGTCCTTTTTAAAATAATGGAGCATAGTATATGAACGGAATTTATTTTAGCGGAACGGGCAATACAAAATACTGCATGGAAGTATTGACAAAAACGACCGGCGGCAAAGCTGTCAGCATAGAAGCAACTGAAGCGCTTGATGTTTTACGCATATCGGATGAAATTGCGCTCGGGTACCCTGTTTATTTTAGCGACATTCCGCGTATTGTAAAAACATTTATTTTAGAACATGCCGATATGTTTTGCGGAAAGCGCGTTTTTGTTATTGCGACAATGGGACTTTTCAGCGGAGACGGAGCAGGACTTGCGGCTCGGCTGCTTCGAAAATGCGGAGCTTCCGTTACGGGAGGCCTACACATACGCATGCCGGACTGCATTGCCGATGTAAAACTGTTGAAAAAAAAGCCCAATGAAAATATCGCGCTCATATCGGCGGCGAAAAAAAAGATTGTACAAACGGCGGAAGGTATAAAACAAGGAATATATCCGAAAGACGGTTTATCATTTTTACACAGAATTGTAGGTTTGTTCGGACAACGTCTGTGGTTTAAACAGCATGCCAAAAAACTGAGCGAACGGCTCAATATCCGAACGGAACGCTGCATCGGCTGCGGAACATGCGCGGCAAATTGCCCTTCAAAATCATTGCATATCAAAAACAAAAAAGCCGTGTTTTATCCCGGAAACTGCACGATATGTTACCGCTGTATAAACAATTGTCCCACAAAGGCGATCACGCTTATAGGTACGGACGTATTTGAACAGTGCCTCTTTAAAAACTATGTAAAGGAAGGAACAATATGAAAAAAATATTTACCGTATTTTTTTGTATGACGCTTCTCGGTTTGGTGTATTCCCAAACGACGCAGAACGAAGCGCTTCATGATGTAGAAATCGTTATAACCGGCATAAAAGAAAATTCCGGAACGATTGTTATCAGTATTCATAATTCGGCTGAAAGTTTTAATAAACGGCTTCCATATCGAACTGTCAAACTAGCGGCAAATGGAGAAAAAGCAGTTTATCATATACCGCTGGAATCCGGTGATTATGCTTTTTGCGTTTACCATGATGTCAACGACGACGGAAAATTAAACACAAATGCAATAGGTATACCGAAAGAGCCGTTCGGCTTCAGTAATTATGACGGAAAAGGTTTCCCCGGAAATTTCAAAAAACACAAAGTTTTTATAGGAGATGCAATGACAATAAACATTCCTTTGGTTACGTTTTAATGTAAGGAGCTGCCTTTGGAACTGCATTGCATTGTTCGAGGGGCTTATTGTATACTATCGCTATTATTGTTGAAACTTTTTTATTGGCTTTTATGGAGGTTGTTACATGAAAAAACTTGCTGTTTTATTGCTACCGATGTTGGCGTTAGTCTTTGCAGGATGCGGAAAACGAACAGCAATGTTTATTATTGACAATCAATCTGACTGGAGAGTTGTTGTATCTATCACAAATGTGAAAGAAGTAGGTAAAAAAGTTGATAAATCATTTTATACAATATTGAAGCGTAACGATCCGTATAGTAATTCAGCGCAGTCAAACAGAGCTGTTTTTGAAGTTTATAAGGGGAGTACATGCGAATTAATCAGTGTAAATGGCGCTAAAATAAAAACACAGACGAGCGATATGCTTATTCTTGAGAATAGCTCTCCTATGAACGTGTTAGTTGTAAATGAAACCGGCAAAAATATCCTTCTTAAAAACGATGCTTGTATACGAAATAATTTAGAAGACTATTTTTATTGCGGAGATACTGTAACGTGGGATAATAGAAAATTACCGTGCTATTATTACGTTCCATTATTTACCACAAAATCAATAGCTGCTCACAATACAATCACAGATCCCGTTTCTATTCAGTTCTTTGCATGGCAATTATCCCAGATAATCGATACGTCCGATCAAAAAATATCGGATGCTATTAATCATCTTGCCGCGGAAACTATTAAAATAACCGATAATTGGAAACCGATAACAACTCATTGGAAAAAAGAGGGAAACAATTTATATCTCTTTTTAACTAACTGATTTTCAAAAATTACACTATTATCTCAATCTTGTATAAGTTTGAAAAAACTGATATGATTTTTTATTCGGTATATTCAAAAAGATATTAGTGAAATAAGCTTTGTATATTACAATAAATCATTATATAACAATGATTTACACAATTTACAAACAGTTCGAAAATAGAAAAAACTTTTAAATTATCACTTTTTGAACATTTCTTGCACTGAATTTTTGAAATACCAATTTATTCTATATGAGGTGAAATATGATTAGAGGCGGCGATATTGCAAAAGGAACGGTATTATTACACAAGGGTAGTCCGTATTTAGTAGTCGAACGGGAATTTGTCAACCCCGGAAAAGGAGCTGCATTTGCCCGTGTTAAAATGAAGAACTTAAAAGACGGGGCTGTTTTAACCCAAACGATCAAAACAGCAGACACCGTAGAAGACGCAACAGTAGATACTCACAAGGGACAGTATCAGTATGAAGACGGTCAAAGCTATCTTTTTATGGATACGGAAAGTTATGATCAGATTGCCGTTCCTTCAGACATCATCAATGATAAAAAATATTACCTGCGGGAAGGGGATGAATATGAAATTCTTATTTGGGAAGGTAACCCGATCGATGTAAAAATTCCTGCAAAAATGGTTTTTGAAGTTGCAGAAAGCGAAAACTACGTTAAAGGTGATACCGTATCCGGAGCGACAAAACCTATTACAACCGAAACAGGTCTTGTAGTTCGCGTTCCACTCTTTATTAAACAAGGTGAAAAGATATTAGTCAACACCGAATCGAATGAGTACCAAGAACGCATTAATTCGTAATTTAAACCTATTAAAGCACAGTACGACGCTTTCCGATGGTTTGGAAAGCGTCTTTTTTTATTTACCAAAATGAAACGAAAATGTTTCACGTGAAACATTTGAGAAAATTTGAAAAAAGTCAGCTATTTATATAGTTTTAATTCTTTCATTACCTTTGCCATATTTATAAAATCACTATCATTATGCAGCAAATACAAATTATTCTCTATTGCGGTTTCTGCTATCAAAAGGTTTATCGTGCTTCTAATTGTAATACCATTTTGTCTACACTTAATATTTATCAGTGCAGCTTGTTCATAAGATTCTTTATCGTATTTTAAATGATATAAAGGAATTGTTTCAAAGTAATACATACATTTTATTTTGTCAAAATTATGGGACAATATTTTCTTCCTAATTTCAACAGCCAACTATCTATATTGACTAGCAACAAAGCTTAAAATATAATAAAGATCATCGAGTATCTAGGATTTTTTAGCCTAATTATATCGATACTAAGGAGGATGTATGAAAAAACTGCTTTTTATAAGTATGTTTGCACTTTTAGTAAGTTCCCTAACCTTTGCCGCTGCAAAAAGTACTAGCAGCAGTGGGAACGGAAACGGCGGAAAAGACAAAATCGGCGGGTATATCGGTTCTCCGTTTGGCTTATCCTATTCACATGAATTTAATGATTTAGTCGAATTTGATTTAGTTGCTGGTTACGGCGGTATTTGGGGTTACCATAGACTTGATGTCCAACTTGGTGCACTTTTTACCGTATTTGATCCGGTATTATCCGGACTTGGGGATCAACACTGTCCGTTATCACTCGGTCCGGTACTTGGAGGTAGTTTTACCTTTGTAAAATATGCCAACGAAACCCTTTTAGGCGGAGCAATATCTTTAATGGTGCCGATCCGATGGGAAATAAACTTTGGAAATATACCTGATTTTAATCTTTTTATAGATGTTGCGCCGGTCGGAGTTGCTATAAATTTCGTGCCGTCTAAAGTTACTGATTCTGTCACACCATCAGGTGTCACATATAAAAACGAAATTCATACAGTCTGGAGTTATACCGGCCGCTTTGGTGTCGGACTCCGCTACCGTATTCCTAATAAAAAATAAAAACACAATTACAAAACAGCCGTTAGTTTTAAGAAAATTAACGGCTGTTTGCTCGTTTAGCCTTCAAGTGTTGCTTGATGGGAACCTTCGGCAAAACGATACCACGCTCTTTTACTGGAAAATCAATATCTTGACTTACCATACCAATAAGTGATATTATCTTAAAAGTTTGCGGATGTCGTATAACGGCTATTACCCGAGCTTCCCAAGCTCGTGACGGGGGTTCGACTCCCCTCATCCGCTTATTACCGATTTGCTGATATTCCTTCTTTTAACGGTTTCGTTCAATAATAGATTTTTTTAATTTCTCAAAAGCGTCTTGTATTTCAGGCGGTAATTCATTTTTTGTCGCATCGGAATTTTTAGTTTTTATCGGCGGTTCTTGTTGCATCGGTACCGTATTAGTCTTATCATTTGGCCGACTATGAATTTCAGTGGTATTATTTCTCGTATGCTGAAAATCCGTATGATGTGATGAAACAATAACCGAAATATTTTCAACGCCTAACTGAGGATATTTTTTTTGAAAATTCCGTATGATGTATCGCTTATTTAATAAAATTTGCTGGCTCCATCCCGAATGGTCGACTTCGATGATGGCGGTTTGATGCCTAATATCGATCAATTTTGAATGACCGGCTTGTTTTTCGCCGACAATGGATGCCCACGATGCATACACTTCCAATACTTGTGACTGTTCAAAAAGTCCTACTTTATTCAAATAGGCAGTTATCAATTCCGCAAGTTTTTTTATATCACTCCGCACGGAAATTACCCTCAGAAACGATATATACAAGGCTTTTTTCACGTATGTAGTTTTGATACGGCTCGCCCGGAAGGAAGGTACAGATAAGCTGATCATATTGCGGTAAGTGCTCGGTAAAGTTTTTCCGCTTTTCGGGATCAAGTTCCAAAAGAACGTCATCCATAAGCAATACCGGCAAACGTTTTGTGGTTTCCGTGTAAAAATATGCCTGCGCCGCTCTTAGTACAAGAGAAAGCAAGCGCTGCTGTCCCATCGAAGCAGTCTGCACGAACGGTTTTTTGTTACGAACAAACCGGATTTTATCGCGATGAGGACCTGACATACTGGTATTCATTGTAAAATCAAGTTGCCGCTTTTCTATTAACGAAATCAATACTTCATCAAAATTCGCAGATTTCCATGAAGGGCTGTAATCGATCATCACGAAATCGATGCCGCCGATGTTTTCATATAACGAAGAAAAAATGTTATTAAATGATTCAATAAGCGCTCGGCGCCGTTCCATAATTTGCAGCCCTATCGGAATAAGCTGTGCGTCGATAACATCTAAGATTTCACTTTTTTTTTCTTTTAATACAAGATTCCGCGATTTTAGCAATTTTGTAAAATTACGTAGAATATCGATATACGAAGAATCATAAAGAGAGAGCGATTGATCGATAAAAAAACGGCGCCGCTCCGGTGAGCCTGTTGCAAAGTCAAGGTCATCATGGCAAAAGAGAATACAAGGAATAGTGGAAATAAAGTCTTTCCGGTCGTGTATCTTCTTTAAGTTTTTTTCTATGATTTTTTTTTTATCTTTTGAAATAATTGATATGTTGTGGCTCCGCTCTTCATTTTCTTTAAATAAGACACGGATACTATATTCATTCGTGTTTTTTTTATATATTTCAGCTTCATTTCGGGTTCTAAAAGAATTGCCGTAAGAGGCAAGGTACAACGCCTCTAGAAGATTTGTTTTACCTTGCCCATTTTGACCGACTAAAAAAACTTCGGGAGCGGAAAGATCGATCGCCTTGTTTTCAAGATTCCTGAAGTTATAAGGTGAAATCGATAAAAACGGCACGAATACTACTCCATCTGCATCGGCATAATGATATGGAAGAAATGAGTGTCCGTTTCCGGCCGTAATGTAATGGCACGCATCGGATCGGTAAATTCTATTCGGATATTTTCGGAACCGAGCACTTTGAGCGGTTCTTCAAGATACATATAGTTTAATGCAATCGTTATTTCTTCACCTTCGTATTTGCAAGGAATTTCTTCGTTTGCCGTTCCAAGTTCATTTTCATTTGACGTAATGGAAAGCGTACCGTCGGAGATTTTTAAGAATATCCGCTTTGATTTTTGTTCTACGAGCAAGGCAACTCTCTTTAAGGCCTGCAGGAAATCATCGCATTGAGCTTCAAAATGATGCGCTTGAGATTCGGGAATAACCCGTTCATAGTTCGGGAATTGACCGTCGATTAAAACGGAAGAAAAGTTGTAAGCGTTAAAGCGGAAAAATATGTTTTTCTCACTTATACCGATGGAGATCATTCCTTCTTCCGACGATCGCCGTTGCACGATAGAAAGAATTTTTGGAGGGATGATACTTCCTTTAAAGTCGGGTAAGGCAATACCGAAATCATGTTGAATAAAGGCCAATCTTCTGCCGTCTGTAGCAGCAAAAATAAGGTTGTTCTCTTTCTTTTCCATATATACGCCGTTCATAAAATAGCGGGTTTCGTCATCGGAAACGGCAAAAATCGTTTGAGTGATCATCTCTTTAAAGTCTTTTGCAGGAACTTCAAAGAACTGAACGTTTGAAGAATCGGTAAACGGAGGAAAGTCGTTATCTGATATGGTTTTAAGAGAGAATTTTGCTTTTTTACTGATGGAACGGATAATAAGTTTTTGATCTTTTTGTTCCGCTTCTATTTCTCCTGAAGGCATTGAAGCGATAATGCTGGTAAATTTATCGCAGAAAACGGTTGTTGCACCTTCTTCGGCAACATCGACGGGAATTTTTGTTTCAAAGGCTACTTTTATATCCGTTGCACGGATTGTTAAACTACCTTCTTTTGCTATGAGCAAGACATTGGATAAAATGGATATTGCAGTTTTATTTGAAATAATTTCTTGGGCGATAGCCATTTCTTTAAGTAAAACTTCTTTAGTAAAAGTAAATTTCATAGTTTCTCCTAAAAAGAGGTTAATCTTATTATAATATAAATTTAGTAATAGTAATAGTAGGCACTGTGAATTTCTTAATATTTAGGTTAAAGCCTTGCTTGACCGTTAGTTATCGATTTAATAATGATGATTGAATTGTTCACAATTTGTATCATTATACACAGTCGAAAAAAATATGCACAGTAAAAGCTGCGTTATAAACAAGTTGTGCTGCTGTTATGCAGAGCTTATGAACAGTTTTCGGTAGATATACAGAATTGCAGGTTTTTACTATACTAAGGCTTAGTATGATAAAAGCGTTTAGAATCGGAGAAAGAGTTTTTTCACCCCAAGAGCATGTTTTGATTATTGCGGAAATAGGTACGGGGCATAACGGCAGTTTACAGAAAGCAAAAGAGTTGATTGCCGCTGCAAAAGAAAGCGGGGCGGATGCGGTTAAATTTCAAATTGTGTATGCTGATGAAATTCTTCACCCCGATACCGGTTTTGTAAATTTACCGACGGGAAGAATTCCGCTTTATGAACGCTTTAGAGAGCTCGAGTGCAGTATCGATTTTTACGCTGAACTGGCACAATATGCGCATAAATGCGGGATGCTTTTTTCCGCTTCGGCGTTCGGACTCCGTTCCGCCGATGAACTGCGGCAGCTTAATCCGGCTTTTATAAAGATTGCTTCGCCGGAGCTTAATCATTTTCCGCTGCTTGAACATGTCGCTTCGTTCGGATTGCCTGTTATTCTTTCGTCGGGGGTTTCCATGCTCGGCGATATCGAACGCGTAATCCGTTGTTTGGAAGCGTGCGGGTTGCCGGCCGATATGCGGGCGTTGCTCCACTGTGTAACGGCATATCCTGCGCCGGAAACCGATTACAATACGGCTGTACTGCAATCCTTGTCGGCGCTGTTTAACAGTCCTGTCGGGATTAGCGATCATTCGCTCGATCCGGCTGCCGTTCCGATAGCGGGGTTGCTGTGCGACGCCTGTATTATAGAAAAGCATATTTGTCTTTCCCGCAATGATGCCGGTCTTGATGATCCCGTTGCGCTGGAACCGGCGCAGTTTTTGCTGATGTCGAGTATAGTGCGGAATTTAACCGGTAAATCCGATGAAAATATTTTTAATGCGGCGGAAACGTACGGCTATTCAAAGGATTTTTTGCGGCACATTATAGGCGGCGGCGAAAAGAAACTTGCTGCTGCAGAAAAAGATAATTACGGCAAAACAAACCGTTCGCTGCACTATGTAAAAGATTTGCCGAAGGGTACCGTACTAAAAGATAATGATGTTGCCGTTTTACGGACGGAAAAGAATTTAACCGTAGGAGAATCCCCTGAATATTTACACTACTTTGTCGGGGCGGTTTTGCAAAAAGAAGTTAAGGGAGGAGCAGGCGCCGTGTTTAATGATATTATAGAAAGGAAGATACCGTAATGTCGGATTATTATGAAACGCTCGGTAGTTTGCTGCGTGATAGGCTTGGGACTGATGATGATCCTTTTGAGCAAGCTGTAGAAGAACGGCAGGGGAAATATCGGAGCGCCGGAAATAAAATAGAGAGGCGCGTTCCTAAAAAAAGGACATATAAAGAACCTGAACAAAAAAAGGAGCCAATACGCGTACCTGTGCCCGATGTTTTAACCGAGGATTTTGCCGTTTTGCAAGTGCTTCCGGGTGTTCCGCTCGATTATTGCAAAAAAGCATGGAAGCACTTATTAAAAAAATATCATCCCGATGTAATTCCCGAAGAATCGGCACGGCAGCAAGCCGCTTCAATTGTCCGAAGAATAAACCGTTCGTATAAACGTATCGAAATATGGTTTTCGACCGGTGAGGTTCAGGATTATGACAGTTTATGAGCTTTGTGCATAAACACGTATTGCCGGCAGTACGGTATTTTTGGATATTTCTTTTTCTTCTTTTCCCGCTTGAAGGGCTTATCGCAGAAAATATCTTTTATGAATTCGGTCCTAAAACGGATAACGTTATTGTATTTACCGCATCGGCAGGTAGCGATAATCAATCTACCGCAGCGACTGTACAACTGCAAAAATATGCGCAGCAATTATCTGTTGAAGCACCGGATGTTCATATTATTGTCGCTATTACAAAAAATGATGTTTCGGAATTACCGGTAGACATTCCCGTAAAGCGGTACGAGGGTACTCAATCTTTAATTCAAACATTAAGTGCGTATCCGAATGCAGCCGTATGCCTTATTGCTCCCGCTCGGGCTGATAATACGCGGATTGTTACGGGAACGTCGCAGGGGACAACACCTGCATGGCTTTTGAGGACGGTATATACCTGTCTGGAGCAACAGAACATTCCCGTTGATTTTTATACCAATGCGGTTGTGTTCCACCGGCTTGGCTGGCTGCCAGATGATCCTCTTTTACGGCTTTATAATGAAGCAAAAATTCCGGCAATCAAGATAGAAAGCGGGGCGGATCTGTCGGAGGTTTTCTCTTCTATTGCGCCTGCCGTTATTCAAAATATGAGTAATGAATGGGATACTCATTATTTTGTCTGGAAGCTGCATACGAAACTGATAATCATCAATGAACGGCATATTGTTATAACGCTGATTGTGTCTTCAATAGTCTTTTTGCTATGGCTCATGTTCTTTAGTTTTTTATTCGGGAAAAAACGGGATCAGCATATCAGGGATTTGTTAAAACTATGGTGGATGCCGGGCTATTTTTTCTTGGTAAATTGGCTCAGTTTTTTCTTGGGTTCTAAAATAGCCGAGGCACTTTTTTACGTGCGCTTTGGAGCTATGGGAGAATTGAGTGCGTTTCCGTTAACGGTGCTTTCGATTAAATATGTATTTGCATTGTTTTTTATGTTTGCCGTTACCGCATTTAATAAATTTATTCCGCTTCCGGCCAATCGTTTTATTTACGGATTTATTGCGCACGCGGTTTGTTTATTGAATATTTTTATTTTTTCATTTATCAATCTTTCGTTTTCAATCATATTTATGGTGATATATTTTGTTTCGTTAGCGGCTTATCATTTTAAAAATATTGTACTGCAGATTATATTCATCGTATGTCTGTTTTTACCGCTTATGCCGTTTGCGATGCATATTATCCTTTACCGTGATTATATGTTTCATATCATGTTTTTTATAAATCTTGCGCCTGCCTGTATTTTTGTTCCGTTTGATCTGTTTTTAATCAGGCTTAGTCTCAGTTTTGATAAAAAAAGAAAGATCGTTAAACCGATTTTAAGAATACCGATCCAATGTAAAGTTATGGGCGGGCTGTTTCTTGCATTAACGCTGTGGACATTTGTGATGCCGGCAACAAGAAATACCGCTCATAATCGATGGATGCTGGTTCAGCATCTTAACGGTGATAAAAGTACCGTGATAAAAAAATATATCGAGCCGCCGGCAGAAGAGGTTATAACGGATTACACCCGTACAAATACGCAGGATACAGCGGAGAATGCGGATAGTTTTTTGACCGTGCGGACATCGTTTGAAAATTATTTTGAACGCAGTATCGGCGTTATTACTATTGATTCTCTGTTAAAGATAGAAGCGTTTTCCGTAACGGTGAGTGCGCTCAATGATATTGCAATTTTTGAATCCGATGTCGCATTTGAACAAAGTTCCTCCGGCGATACGGCAACGTTTGTGTCTCCTCCGCGTCCGAGTTTTCCGGCCATTATTCATTTTTCGGGTAAAAAAGATGCGGCGCTTACTGTCTCCGTCGTACTGTGGTCAAACGATAATCCGTTCGGGATAAGTTTGATTGAAGGCAATACTCAAGAAACGAAAGCTCAAGCGGAAAACATTCCGTTCCTATTAAAAGTAGAAAAGACGCTGCATATTACGGCACGGGAGAAGGGGGTGTAGGGGGGGATACAGTTTTCATTTTAATACGAATTAATTACTATTAATTGAAATAATGACTAATTATACATAATACCAAAATAATCCAACCACTGCTTCATTACCCTTTATTTTCCAGTATTTTGTAACCATCTATCTAACATGTTATCGGCAATATATCAATTATATATGCTTAAATTCAATTGTATTTTTCCGATGATAAAACATTCCATATATTTCTGCTGCTTTAACAGTCTATAAGGTTGCGCATATAACATTGTTTTAGACTGCAAACGGGTCATATCTTGTTTGCCGGCTTTGAAAACGATGTTATATGAATCATCTAAATCTAATATTAGCCCATTTGATAAACTCGGCCAATGAAAAAACATGAATGGTCTTATCATTATTAGAATCAGATGTATATTTTTTTGATTTAACTGTTTCTTGTAGCCATGTTATTGCCCCTGCTTTTGCACCGCCTCCATCAACAATAATAACAATTTCTTTTTCAGGCATTGCTTCGATACAATTTAAATAAAGGTATGGAAATTTTTCATCAACACTGCCATTTGATTGCTGCCATTTACATTCAATTCTGATTTCACAATTAAATCTTTTCGATTTCAACAAAAATTCCGTATTTCCATCATGGTGATAAATATTCTTAAACGGACAGTTTTCTAATAGAAGTTCACTACCATACTTCTCGCGATTTTTATCCCATGTTCGGTATTTTATAATTTCAAAACCTTTTGCTTGAAATGTAGTTTCAACTGTTTTTTCAAGTATTTTACCTTGATTGCTTGCTAAGGCACCTTGCTCATTGGATTGCAAAATATATCTCCTCTTCATCATCTGAAATCTGCATTAATTTTCTTTTTGTTAATTCACAATATTCTTTATCAATTTCAATCCCAATATAATATCTCTTGCCTATAATTGTAGAGGCTATACCAGTAGTACCGCCGCCGTTAAAAGGATCAAGAATAATTGCATTGTCATTTGTTGAAGCTAAAATAATCCGTTTTAACAATGATAGTGGTTTTTGGGTAGGATGCTTACCAAGCTCTTTTTCTCCTGCTGGAGGTGTGGGGATTGACCATACCGATCGCATTTGTGAATGTTCTTTTTTCAATTTATCTTCAGGGAAAAGACCATTTTTCATTGCATCATAATTGAATGTATGCTTTGATTTTTTGTCTTTTCGTGCCCAAATGAGAGTTTCATGTGATGCTGTAAAAAATCGACAGCTTAGATTCGGCGCCGCATTGGGTTTGAACCATGCAATGTCATTCAAGATATGAAAATTATTTTTTTGTAATAAATATCCGCATTGATAAATGCTATGATACGTGCCGCTAATCCAAATTGTCCCTTCTGGTTTTAGGACTCTCCTACAAGCTGCTATCCACGCATTATGAAATTCCATATCAGTTTCAAGCCCACTACTTTTATCCCATTTACCTTTATTCACACTTACCATACGTCCGTTTTGACACGTAAAACCATCGTTTGACAGCATATATGGAGGATCGGCAAAAATCATATCGATGGATTCATCAGGGAGCCTTTCGAGAACTTCAAGGCAATCAATATTAAAAATAGTATTAACACTATCCTCGTAATAAGGTTCTAAGATTGTCTTAGGCTCAACAATAGAGGCTATAAGATTTTCATAAGTTTTCCCAGAGAATCGTATAGTATCAATTATCTGAAAATGTTGTTGTTCAGTCATAACTCTTCCTATAAGCATTGTATAGGATAATTGATAAAAATCCAATATATAGACTAAATCTTGTACCGCTTCAGCGGTATCCGTACAACTACCGCTTAACCTTGCATTTGCGGCTCGTCCGCAATGTCAGGTTGAAGCGAGTGTTAGGTTTTATTTCTAAATTCTTCTTTTAGCTCTTAATAAACTCCGATCTTATTTTTTTAAATTCCTCAAAATCAGCTCTTAGGTCGTCAATGGTTGGATCGTTATGAACGAGTTCAGGATTGCTATGTGCATTAATGAATCCGCAACAACGCTCATACATATCATTGAGAGTCTCTTTATGTTTAGATAAGCCTTCAGCATTGACCTGAATAAACTTACCAAGTGAAACATGCTTTTGATATCTCTGGATAGTACCATTAAAGATTTCATGCTCAATACAAAGTTCTATAGCACTTCTAAGCTCACCAAAGCCTTCCTTTACAACTTCTGCTTCTGATCTGCCTTTGGGTTTGCTATTGATTAATGTATTAATTTTACTGATATTCTGCTTTACCTTATTTTTCTCTTCTTCAGCTTCAGTAATTACACCCACAAAATCATACTCTTTCTGAGAATTGTAAAACTTATAACTCAAGTATTTGAAACTTGGCTGATTGCTGGAGTAAAGAAGACTATTGAAAAGTAAAACGCTGTGAGTAAAAACCACAACCTGTCTTTGCTCGCTTAAGCGTATAACCCGTTTTGCAAATGAATCGATTATCTTATGATCCAGACTGTTAACAGGGTCATCAAAAATTACAGGGGCATTGATGGTATCTAATTGCAATTCGGTTAGAAATTCTGCTAATGCAATACTTTTTTGCTCTCCTTCACTCAGGATTTCCAATAATTGATGATTACTGATTTTATGATTAATTTTTGTCTTTCCCTTATCAGTACCAAAGCTTAACTCTATTGGCATTTCTGATTTTCTAAGAGACATTAATTCTTTTTGAAATATATTATTAAAATCCTGACTTATCAGCTCTTCCCTAGCCTGTGATGTTTTCCTACTGATTGAACTTGTAGAAAAGGAATTGGAGTGTTTATTTAGAATAGCCAATATTTTGTGATTAACAATTATATCCCTGATTTCATCAATTTTTTCAGAAAGATATTTACGGTCTTTCAATTCAGCTATAACTTTTTTTAATTCTTTCTCTTTGGTTTCGATATTTGTTAATAACTCGTTTTTCTTGCTTAAAGAATCTTGAAGTTGTATTGCTTTATTAGAAATAAATGTTTTAAAATCATCACATTTCAAATTAAAGACCAAGTCATCTGAAATTTCATCATTAATAATTTTTTTCTTTAGAATTTCTAACTCTCTATTATATGCAGTCAATTCTTCTGGTTGGATTGGATTATCTTTATCATCACTTCCGAAGCTTGGATAGCTTAGCTTTAATGATGTATCTATATCATTTACGGAATTAATCAAATCATGTTTAGACTTTATAAGTTTAGCTAAATTTTCTTCTGTTTTGTCATTCAGTAGTTTACGATAACTTTCTAATAACTCCTTTGCATCAACTTCAAGAGGTTGTCTGCAATAAATACACACATCTTCATTTTGCGGATAATTGGGCTTAGCCATTTTTTTGATATAAGCTTCTGCTGAACTTAAAAAGGTTTTAAACTCGTTTGTTTCATAGAACTCAATGCCTTTTGATAAGGCAATCGCACTAATGCCTTTTTGAGTATTTTTTTCTAATTCAGCAATGGATTGATTAATCTGCTTTAGTTGGTTCCATACATCAGCATTCAAGACCTTTTTTGCTTGTTCTACTCTTTCAGTAATTGTGTTCAGCTCTGAGCATTGATAGTTTAATGCTCGAATCTCATTTTGCAGTAATATTTTATTTAGATTTGATAAATCCAATTCTTTTACCTGAAGTTCTTTTGCTTGTTCTTTACCAAAGGTCGAAAGCTCAGTTAGTTTTTGGTCATCGGAGTCTTTTGATAGATTACTGATGAATACCTGTTGCGGGGTATTTAAATTTAGATTTTCTAACCACGAAACTTGAACTGGATATTCATTTTTTTTATCTTGAAATAGAGCGCCTAAAGCACTTAGCTCTGAAGAAACGAGATCAAATAAATGAAAACCTATAGGTGACACAATCAGTTGACGACTGCCATCGAGACTGATTTGAACACAGTTATTGTTAAAAACCGAGATGCTTGCTAGATCTTCATTTCTGTTTTTTCCTGTCCAAACAAATGTTTCGGGGCTACCATTCGCTTCAAAAACAATTTTAGCAGATTGAGGCTCTGTTCCTTTGAAAATATTTGATAAGATGGTGTTATTTTGATCATAACTAAATCCAAGAGCTTTTAGGATTCTTCCATATCCGGTTTTACCTGTTCCATTTTCACCATAAATGACAGTAAGGTTTGGTGCAAATGTTATTGTCTGTTTCTTTGCCAGTTTATTAACACCAGTGACTTCTGAAAGTTCAGATAGCTCAATTTTTTTTGAAGCAGGTGAATAACTTGGTTTTGTGATTGTTAGAGGAGGCAGCTCTTTTATCAATCCAATTTTATGCAAGAAATATTTAAATATTTCTTCTCTATCAGATTTAAGTAAACTGCTTTCAGTGCTGACGACTTTATGTACCAATAACTTAGCCCAATCAGAATTGTCTGCCCAGTCCCAAAGGAAATCAACAATTTCTTTTTTGTTTTTTGTTGCTGATGTCATAATTTACCCCTTTATGTACACCTAACATTGTTTTAAACCGCAAACGACTTGTCCGTTTGTCGGCTTTGAAAACAGTGTTAGGTGATTATTATTTTGCAAAAATATACTCTAATATTTCCTTAATAATTTCATCATTCGGTGACTTCTTCATGCCTCTAATTCTAATTGCGTATTTTCCAATATGTTGTCCTTTTTTTATATCTGTAATTTCAATATTTTCCGAGTTGATTAGCTTATTCCAATTCTTAAGCATTGAAAATGAATGCTTTGGTTTATATATTATACTCCACATCTTTTCCATATTACTATGTATAGAATCTAACCACTTATTTGAATGCGAATAAGAAACGACATCAATATAATCATTTGCATACCGCAAAGATGTTTCGGAAAAACCTTTACTTATATTTCCAGATTTGTAATATGATATTTTTTGTATGATATCATCATTATTAGGGAGATTCCTTTGAAGTAAATTATTCTTTTGGCTCTTTACAGGAATAATTTTTTCTACATTACTTTTTTTGTTTGAAAATTTGAGAGTGAAAATCTTCTCTTTTCCTAAATCGGAAAGATTTTGTTTAGGAATGGTGTTTTTATCAACCAACGCCAAATCCAAGAAGTTTATAAAACTGTCTCCATATACTTCAAAACTGCGTCTTAATATATAGTCTACTACATTTTTATTTTCTCCTATAGATTTTACATTTATATTATTCTGGTTGGGAACTAGAAAATAATTTATTGGATCTATAAAACGTAAAAAATGAGCAATTATGATTTTCTTTTCGTCATTGGTAAATGAATAATTCAGTTTTCTCTTATATATATTATTAAATAACTTCCAATCAGACAGTTTTCCAGGTACAAGGATTTCTTTAATATTAACATTGGGAAATTTATAGAATTGTTCGTCATTTATAGAAATTATATGTGCTAGATACCAACCTTGTGTATAGAATACAGGTTTGTAAGCTTTATTTACAAACGATGAATACTTTCTTTCACAGTCGGTTGTTCCGATAAATGAGTATAAAGAGAAAATATGATTTATAAACATATCCTTAAAATTTTTATATTCAGGAACAAATCCTACATATACCATTGAATAAATTATTCTTGCGAAAAAATTCGATGCAAATGCATAGGAAAAATTATCATTCATTATCGTTTCCATTCCACGACGTGTATCCCATTGTCCATTGACTTTTCGACTTTCATACAAACGACTTAGTAATATTGATTCTGAATCTTTTGAATATTCTACAAGTAAATTATGCCATTCTTTTACAATTGATGAATCTTTTTGCAATGTTGTTTTTATACAGTTTTCATAAAATTCTTCTATAGAAGATGCAGTTCCTGTCGGAACTGCAGGAAAAGAAAAAGTGCTATCATTTAAAAAATCTTGTATTGTTTTCATTCTTCTTCCAGTGCCCCTGTGCGGGTGTTAGGTATTTATAATAATTTTCCATAATCACGTTTTGCATAAAAAATATGCATTATAGTAACTATCTTTTTCTTTTCATCAATTAAATATAATGCTATATAATTATTCTTAAATATAAAACGATGATAACCTTTCTTATGTAATTTCAAAATAGAACATCGAGGAAACATATATGGATTTTCAGCTAAAAAAAATTTTTGTCTAAAAAAATCATCTAATAAACTTGATGCAGCGTCTGGATTTACAAGTATTTCTTTTATATATTTTACAATTTCATTCAAATCTCTCTTTGCCTTATCAGTGATTTGAACATCATAAATCATATCGACTTTTTATCTCCTCTATAGCCTCATCAATACCGGAAACCCTGCCGTTTTGCAAATCCATTTCTGCTTCTTCTAAATTATCATAAAGATCATTAAAAAAAGCATTTTTTTCATATGTTTCCATGCTCATAATAACCATATCACCATAGCCATTTTTTGTTATAAAAATCGGCTCATTTGTTTCATGACAAAGATTTGAAATCGTACTCGTATTTTTTAAGTCGCGAATTGGTACTATTTGTGGCATATAAATCTCCTGATGGTATTATTATACCATAATAACACCTTTATGCCTATAGGAAATACTTTTTTTACAATAAAGCAGTAAAATTCCTTATAAATTTTCACATAATCATAGGGAGAAAATTTAAAACTTATACTTCCTTAATTTTCATTTTTATATTCTTATCATTGAACTCGGAATATGTTTCCATCTTTGTCCTCCGTATAATAAACTCAAACTATCCCAAAGCATAATATTAACATTTGCACTTTCTCATTCTAAACATTTTTAAACATGACTGTTTCAAAAGGTTTCGCCGGAAAATATATATCTAAGATTGTATCTCCTGTTTTTGAATCTAATGCAGTGTATCCATTTTTTTTATAGAATGTTTCTACCCATAAGCACGGTTTTAGTGCCTTCAAAACAATCTTTTTAGATTTACCTGCTTTTGAAATTTCTTTTTCGGCATATTCTAATAATTCAGAACCGATGCCGCTTCGTTGTCGCTCTTTTAAAACATATAATGCTGACATAAATATATGAGTTCCTTCTTTCAAAACAGGCTGCATAGAAATAAAAGCTATTGGCTGCTCATTATCTTCCATTATAAAAACGATTCCGTTTTGAACCTGTTCTTCAAAAGTTGACTTTATATCCTGTGCCGGCCAGCCAAAAACACTGTTTCCATCGTTATAAATATCAAGAATTACCGATACATCTGCAACCGTTGCTTTTCTAATCATCCCATACTAATAAAGTCTGTAGACCCATATTTCAATTTTATCATCTTAAATAGCATTCAATCTTAATTAAAAAGATTTAGATTTAGCAATTTTTCAAAGAAACATCCTTAACATCTCTAATTCAAATTTTATTCACATCAAAATTGGCTGTCATACAGTAGGATAATAAGACAAATAAAACTAAAACAATTAGGAAGTCTCTAATATAATACTCTTGTTATTTATCTTTTCAATTATTTTTTCATAATTTATCAAATCTGATGATAATATAAAATTAGTTTTATAAATACTAAAATATTATTTCTTTCAACAACTTTCCATGTACGATGCCAGTCTGAATTCTTAGTGACAATTACTTTACTTTCTATTTCATGAAATTGATATGCTGTAATATCAATTATTAGTGATTGATTACATTCTAACCAAGAAAGGCTTATTTCTTGATGAAAGTATCCATTAAAAAAATACTTTTCACCTGTAATTATTTGAAATTCTTCAAATCCATTTTGTATTAAAAATAAGCCAAGAAATAAACATGTTGAACCACAACTTCCTTTTGGAAATAAGGTAAATTCCATTGATAGATCATGTCTTATCTCAATGATCACATCATGAAAAAGTTCTACATATTTTAACAAATGTTTTATATCCATTTCTCTGATTTATAATTATTAATTAGCATTCATTAAATATAGAAAAAATCATGTTGAAGATAACGGTAATATATTACATAATATGATCTATAATCTTAATTTTTCAAGTAAGGAATATAAACTCCATAAAAAATAATATAGTTTAGTTACTTATACTTGTTTTTTTTAATATATTAGCAAATAAATTAACTATTACAATGAATATTTTTTTCTTTCATATTATAACTCTTTTAATAATTGTAAGTTTTTCATTTTTGATTAATAATAGGTTATACTAGGAAAATCAGCTTCCTTATATTATCTTTGATTTAAGTTACGTTTTAATAGCCAGTCAATGATATATTTAATCCTTTACAAGATATTTTCCAAACAATTTTACCATTTAAGTATGAGTGACTTGAACTATATGTATCAAAAAACGACTTCCCATGAAGTAATTCAATATTATAATCTTTCACAATATACTCATTAACGTATTTGTCTAAATATAAGTGTCCACCATTAATATATATTGGCGTATCAGTTCCATTTACAATACTAAATTTTGCAACATATCTAGTAACCCCACTACCAGCAATTACATTATACAGTCCATCATAATCACATTTGATTTTCCTTTCCGGATCAATTATATCCAAATAAGATTGGAACTTTGCATTTATTTCACAATTATTATATATTGAATATTCAATTGTACTACTAGTATGCTCAGCATTATTCACAATTTTTTTTAACATATACTCATTATTAGGAATAGCCTTTATAATAATTTTTGATCCTTCTTCATATTCAGTTTGAACTGGTGAAATTTGAATTCTTCCTCCATTAGGATTTAATATATTCACTGAGTACTTCTTTTTTACTGGAATAGCAGTCGAAGATATATTTACATCTTCAATAATTTTATATGTTATAATGGGAGCATAATATTTTCTACCATTTATTATGGTACTTTCAAATTCATAATCCTCATTCACTTTTACTTCAATAGCTACAGTTTCACCATATGAATATTTCTCTTTATTAGGATAAACAGAAATCACACAATTCATACCACTCTTTGTTATTTTGTATATTTTAGAAATATCTTTTAAATTCTCTCCATCATTAATAGTGCTATATCCTTCTTTGCCCTTATTGCTATTCGGTTGCAGACAACCAGTATTTAAAATCACTGCACTAATTATTAAAACTAATGCTTCAATCATTGAAACTAATCTTTTCTGTTTCATCTTAACATTCCTCCTTGCGATACCCTTTTTATTGCAATTATTTTTATTTTTTGTCGACGAGATGCCTTGATTGATTCCGCAGCTGCCTGCCTTTAGGCAGATCAACCTAACATTCGCTTGACCTGCATTTGCGGCTTGTCCGCAATGTCAGGTTGAAGCGGGTGTTAGGCTTATTACATTATTTCTTTCCAATTTCAAAACAGATATCATAAAAATTATTTAGTTCATTCTGCCAGATATTTTTAATTGCAAGTTTGTATTCATTTAAGAGAAATACATATCTTTCAGAACATATTTTATTTTCTATATTTTTATTCGCTGAAAAATACACCTGTCCATTCCTTCTATTTATTCTTATAAAACTATTAACTCTTTTACATTTTTTAATAAAAAATAAAAATTTATTATTTTCTTCCACCAAGTCAAAATCATAAATATAAATAATGCAAATTTTTCCTTTTATATTCTTTATTTTTTCAGATATTTCATGTATTAACAATGAAAAATTATTATCCTTTATCCTCGAAAATATAAAAATATAGTTATGAATAATTTTGAAAACGAGTTTTTTCTTAACTTTGCTACCGACAATAAAATCATATTTTTCATTATTTTCGATATAACTATTTGGTATATATTCTTTTACAGATTCTAATATGATACTACTAAACATTAATTATTTTGCCTCAATTCTAATAAATTAATTGCAATTTATGCCTGAGCATACAACTAAGTACGGCATAAGCCATAAAACTATTCATCCCCTTCATATATTATTTTCTATTTTTTAAATACTTATATAGCCTTATAATGTCTCTAATAGTTATTCATAATCATCAGTCAATCCAGTTATCATTGAATTGATTGGTAAAATCCTCCTAGGTAAGCTATTTCGTTTTCTAAGTATATTAAATATCAATTAATAAATAAATTTTGATAAATATGTTGTTAATTTTATTTAACCTCTCGCGAAGCGTCCGTTCAACATCGTTTTAAACTGCAACGCAGCTTGCCTGCGTTGTCGGCTACGAACCTCTGTTATGTGTATTACTTTAATTCAAATCCTTTTTCTTTATAATTATCAATATTCTCTTTACTGCCGTTTCCAGTAACTGTCCATTGTGATATATAATCTGGATTTTTAATTACTTTGCCACTTTGCCTTTCTCTATAGTCACCGGGTTTTGCTTCTATAATAGCTCTATCATCATTTGGAATTGTAAATAATTCTTTGTAATTTTCTCTTTTTATTTTAATTTCTTTTTCAGTAATAGATTCTATGATTCCACTTGTCTGATATTGTTCCAACAATTCATTATTGTTATTGTAATACCTAATTCCAATTAAAATCAGTTTTCCAATTGTATTTTTATTCATTTCATATCCTTTAATTAAAATCGGGATTGATCCGATTTTTAGTATTTTTACAAGAATAAGTTTTTTATTTACAAAAATAAATATAACCGCTTCCCCGTCCTACCCCTAAACTACAATTAATTATTTTATTCCAATTTTATAGACTTCCATATTAGGAAAATCCTTTACATCATAATACGGTTCTTCATTTTTCCAAATTTGATGAAATCTTATTATAATATGCTCTTTAAAATTACAATCAAAATATACATAGAATTTTTTGTTTTGAAATTTAATTTTCAGTTGTTCAATTAAATTACTTGTAATTAACTTTGCACAGGCAAATGAGAAAAATTTGAGCCGTTTTACCGTTAGGAAAAAGTATCGCAAAAATAACGATATTTGTATCTACGAAAACTCTCAACGTGCTTCCCTTAATTCCTTGATATAAGTAATAACATCCTCTTCTATTTGAAATCCTGCTTTTTCTGCTTCTCCTTGCATTTGATCTTGAACATTTGATAGAGTTATTTGAGAAGCGTTTCTAATATAAACTTTTCCTCTACATTCTTCAAAAAAGACTTTATCGCCGGTTTTTAATCCAAGCAAATTTCTTATCGTAAGAGGAATGGTAATCTGACCTTTTGAGGTTACTTTTGCAAGTTCCATAAAAGAGCTCCTTACTTTCCTTACCCATACTATGCACAAATTAAGTATTTTCTGTCAATACCTCTTGCAATTTAACTTTACACAAGGTAAGCACTGTATGATTACATCTTATATATAAATATAATCATACAGTGTTAAATAGACTTACCTAGTCATTATCATCGTCCTTCTCATCGTCATCATCATAATGAATATGGATGTCTCCAAAAGGGGTATCCAGATCAATGTCTAGAATGAAGTCATTTGTCATATCAGACATAACACATCTCCTATAAATATTTATTTTTAGATAGAAATAAATGTTATAGGTCGGTTCCGCACCTGCCTGCCGTAGACAGGTCAACCTAACTGCCGCTTAACCTGCATTTGCGGCTCGTCCGCAATGTCAGGTTGAATCGGGTGTTAGGTTTTATTATACTTTCAACAAAACTTTCTCCTGGTTATTCGAAACAGCAAGTTTTGAATAGGTAATTATTTCCAATCCCATTCCAAGACTATCAAGATAATCTATCAAAGTAGAAATTTTTATATCTTTTCTTTTTTCAATTTTTGAAATAGAGGACTGTGTAAAATTAGACATTTCAGACTGCTTTATATCCTGTTCTTCACGGAGTTTTGCAAGACGGATTGACATACTATCTTGTTCAGCTTTAATATGAGCGCGTCTTATGGCTTCTGCGGGCATATTATTTTCCATCATTTTTATTGCATCTTTCATTTTCCAACTCCCTTTCGTGTTTATCGATTATTATTTCGGATTCTGCAATTAAATCCTTATAAAATTTATTCTGATCCTTCCCCTTTTTATCTCCACCAGTAAGTAGAAAGGCATTTCTTTTAGAATCAAAATAATAAGCAACTCTCAAAAGATGATTCCGTGTCTGATTACGTAGCTCTTTTAGGTTCTTATAGTTCTTTGAACCATGGAGAACATCTGCATAAGGATGCGGAAGATTCGGACCGTATTGCCTTAGCAAAAGCACTCGTTGCAATACAGCTTCTTTACTTTCATCATCCAAAGACAGAAACCAATAATCATATTCATCTGATGAACCTATATTCCACATACTCACATTATATGAACTAAAGTGAATATTTGTCAATAAAAAATGGCGGACTTGACTGTCGGATAGTCTGAGTTAGTCCGCCATACGGTAAGAAATTTAAAATTTCTAAGTGTTTTTAGTTTGTTTCTTATAGATTTTTTTATTACAAATCATCACCATATGCATCTTCCAAATCTTCTGGTGTGTCTACATTATAAATGTCTGACATCTCATCCATTTCATTAAAGGTTTCAGATGAATAGTACGTATCATTTTGCGTATCATACCAGATTTCCTCGTACCATCACTCGTCTTACCGTCGACAATGAACGCTTAATACCCCGTTGTTCAAGTGCTATCTGCATACGCCTGACCCCATAGTTCTTGTTTTCTTCATCCTCATCGAGAATCTCATGCATTTGAGCGAGCAGTTTCTGCCATGCTTTCACCTTTTTCCTATTCTGCTTCCATTTATAAAAACCACTTTCGCTGACCGGAAGAATAGCGCACAGCATCCGTGCTGAAAACTGCTTTTCAGCACTCCGATGCTGGATGTAAGCGAAAAGACCATCCTTTTCTATTTCTTCCGGTCTTGCACGAAAAAACTGAACGCATCCTTGAGTATCTCATTCGCGCTTTTAAGCTCAGCTATTTCTTTTTTGAGCCTGATGATCTCCTTTTGAATGTCAGCATTTGTAGTTTTTCCTTCTTTGTTTTTCTTCACCCGCTGCTTTCTCCAGCCTGCTAATGTTCCGTAGTTCACATTAAGCTGTTCACACACCTTCTTGACTCCGATCTCGTCCGACAGCTTCAATGCCTCGATTTTAAAGTTCTCATCGTACCGTTTCATTGCCCTTCCTCCTCTCTTTTTCGGCAATTTTGGCACTGCACTTTTATTGTATTACTCCATTTTCTAATATATTAATATAATTTCTTAATATTTATTTCTTTAAGTATGTCTTATGATATAGCAAATCCACCATTTGAATCGCTATATAAGCTAACAACTCCTGCTTCTAAGTCATTTGCGAATTTTTGAACAAGATTTTGTGAAATTCTATCACGATTATAATAATTCAATATTTCGTGTTTTATGTTTTGTAAAACAGGCTTATTATTAATAATTATTTCTGCTAATACTCGAGAAGATTTATTAAGTACCCAGTATCCATTCCTTTCTTCTTTGATGAAATAGCCATTGCGTAGATAATATTTGATATCAGCACTGGTTCCTTGTATCTCAATTGTATCAGATTTTTCATACTGTACTGATTGAATTTCAACTTTTGTCATTTTGCTTCTCCTTATATATTCTTTTAAAATAATATTCAGTTGATAAGTTAGCTAAATATTATTTTTTACGATTAACATTGCTCTGATTCTCCAATTAAATTCAAAAAGAGAAAAAAGGCTCTAAGAAAATAGATTTTTCTTAGAGCCTTCATAGGTAATTGCTAATTAGCTCATCTTTGCTACAAATGAATCAAACTCTTCAGTGATATAAATAGATCTTGAAGCTCTGTTTCCTGATCTTACAGACAAGCCGGTTTTATATTCATCTCCCCGATTAAGCTTTATAAAGGATATAACATCTTCTTTTTTTATTGACATTTGAGTTGGAGCTCGATGTCCATATGCCAGCTCGAAAGAATCGCAACCTTTTACGTTTAAAAACATAACCTATCTCCTATAAATTGATTTTTCGATCTAAATAAATGTTATAAGTCGGTTCCGCTATTTACTCTTCTCACCAAACAAAACACGAACAAAATCTCTTCTTGAATACAAAATCCTTACAATTCTTACAACTTCGTCTTCAATTCTATAAAATATTGAATAATTATTTGCAAGCACAAACTTATAATCGGTAGGAAACGAAACATATTTTTCCACAGGTATCCCTACATTTTGAAAAGTCGTCAGATTTTCATAAGTTTCTATAATTTTTGAAATGGTATTATGTGCAGCAATGGGATTTTGAAGTTCATTCTCTATATAATCTTTAATTTCAAGTAAATCTGCTGCCGCTTGCGGAGCAATCTTTATCTCAAACATTCAAAGTCCTGCCATTTTTCTGACTTGTGTTGTGTCCAGCCATCCGTTTTGCAAAGCAGATTCTTCACCTTTCTTCAATTCAGAAAAAAGAGTTTTCGTAGCCGTCAATTTTTCGTAATCTCTTATGGAAATTACCGCATAACACCCCCTGCCATTTTTAGTAAGAAAAACCGGAGATTCATCAGCAACATCCTGCAAAACTTCATTATAATTACGCAAATCGGAAACAGGTTTTATCGCAATCATACATACCTCTAATATTCGTAATATTTTACGAAATAATTATCTTAAAATACTTATAAAATGTCAAGTGGATTAAACATTCATATCAAGAATTTCGTATTATAAGCTTTTGCAGATAAAATGCAGTGAACCCATTGCTATACGTAACAAAAAAACAAAGCTTTTAATCGTAAAATGGCTTTATATCTTCAAGCGTAGAGCTGTTTCGATGATTTAGAACATAAATTTCATAGGTTTTTATTTATAATGTGGAATCCCTGACTCTCATATATTTTACTAATTGTGAATAAAAGCCTCTCCATGACCGTCCGAAGGACTTATATTTCGTTAATTTCCTTAATAAGTTTTAAGATTCTTAGATAAAAGTTTGTTTTTCTTACTTAATTAGTCAGTATGGTGAAACATCGTTTACTCAAAGAGCCTAAGCTATTAATTTGGGTTTTAGGCTTTAATTTACAAAAATATACACCATTTTTCAAAGGTACAGTTTATCGTGCCGTAAGGCATCGGTCTAACATTCGCTTAACCTGCATTTGTGGCTTTGCTGACGCGTATAGCGGCGGCAAAGTTGGCGCGAAAGTTGCATAAAAAAGGGAGCCGCAGGCGACCGTCCAAGCAACTTTCGTGACACAACAAATGTCAGCGTTGAAGCGGGTGTTCGATTGAAGCCCTTAAAAATATATTTAAAAATTTATTTTATTATCATCTTCATCAATCCAATTTTTTTTATTTTTCCAACTTTTAATCCTAATTCAGAACGCATGTTACATATTAAATTTTCAGTTTCACTAATTACATCCAAGGGTGTTAAATTAGTAACATTATTTCTTAATTCAATCCATTCGATCAAAACATCTTCTGAAGCCCAAGCCATAGCTTTAGGTGTCCACTCAGTTAAAATTCTTATTGCTTCTGATAAAACAGTTTCTGGATTTTTATGTCCGATTGCAATCAGATCAATTAAACCTTTAATTAATTCTTGATATACTTCAGTTTGTTTTTGATGAATAGCCAATTCTATTTCTTTAGTTTTATCAAGGTACCTTGTAAGAATCTGTAATAATGCCGAAGCAATTAATGTAATTATTCCTCCATAAATAACAGCAGAAATAGTTGGATCAAGCTTTTCAAGAGATGCATTCAAATATCCTATTAACTCCTTAATTGATGCAAGTAGAAAAATAATAAATATTAAAATCGTAATTGCAATAAGAGTATTAATTATTACCTCAAAAGTATTTCGCTTTATTCTCCTGACCTTAATAATATTCATATCTAATCCTTATATTAATAATATTACAAACTTTATATTTATTAATTTATTTTTGCGTCAAAGGCATCCGTCTAACATTCGCTTAACCTGCATTTGTGCCTTTGCTGACGCGTATAGCGGCAGCAAAGTTGGCACGAAAGTTGCATTAAAAGGGAGCTGCAACAGCCGCGACCGTCCAAGCAACTTTCGTGACAAAACAAATGTCAGCGTTGAAGCGGGTGTTAGTTGATAACCATTTTTATGTTTCTCTTGCAGAATTAAATTTTATTATTTTATTCCAGTCGATTTCACCGGAAGATAAACAATAGTTTTGAATAAATTCTCCAGTGAATTTATTTATCATCTGTGTATATGACTGCATAAACTCATCGCTCTTTTCTTTTGCTTTAAATCCTAACGGTTCAATGATATCAATATATAAATTTTCATCTCCTGAAATAAACTCCCAAAATTGTTGACCGCAGTACTTAAAATAATCACCTTTATCATAATTCTTTTCTTTACCGTAACAGCAACCGTTCACTGCTACAATATGTAGTTGAGAATTACTTGTCCGTAATGTTTTTTTAGCTGTTTTAAAATCGGTAATCATTTTCTTAATTTGAGAACTGTTACCCCAATTGGGCCCCGATTTTATACTGACAATATAACGTGTATTGTTATAATCAAATTCAAGATCAATACCTTGTATACCGGATTTATAACCACCGTACACTTTAGAGTTAATAAAGAGTGCAAAACCTTCAAGCCAATCACCAAATATCGTTTCTTCATTTGAAGAAATATGAGCATTTAAAAATCCGCATACAATCTGTTCAGCAGTTAAAATATTGGAGTGATACAATAAAAGTGCAGTGCCAAAATTGCCGAAAAAGAGAGGAGGAAGGGCAATGAAACGGTACGATGAGAACTTTAAAATCGAGGCATTGAAGCTGTCGGACGAGATCGGAGTCAAGAAGGCATGTGAACAGCTTAATGTGAACTACGGAACATTAGCGGGCTGGAGAAAACAGCGGGTAAAGAAAAACAAAGAAGGAAAAAGTACAGATGCTGATATTCAAAGAGAGAACAGCCGCCTCAAGAAAGAAATAGCCGAGCTTAAAAGTGCAAATGAGATACTCAAGGATGCACTCAGTTTTTTCGTTCAAGACCGGAAGAAATAGAAAAGGATGGTCTTTTCGCTTACATCCATCACCGTAGTGCTGAAAAGCAGTTTTCAGCACGGATGCTGTGCGCTATTCTTTCGGTCAGCGAAAGTGGTTTTTATAAATGGAAGAGAAACAGGAAAAAGGTGAAAGCATGGCAGAAACTGCTCGCTCAAATGCATGAGATTCTTGAAGAGGATGAAGAAAACAAGAACTATGGAGTGAGGCGTATGCAGATAGCACTTGAACAACGGGGCATTAAGCGTTCATTGTCGACAGTAAGACGAGTGATGGCACGAGGAAATCTGCTGCATGAAGGCAGAAAAAGCCCTGACGGTCTTACAAAAGCCGACAAAAAGGCTCTGAGACCGCAGAATATCATCAAGCAAGACTTTAGAGCACAAGAACCTTTGAGAAAACTGCTAACGGATATCACGCAGATACTGTGCAAGGACGGAAAACTGTATGTGTCGCCGCTTTTTGGCTGCTATAATGGAGAGATCATTTCTCTTGTAATGGACACAAACATGAAAAAGGAACTATGTATAAAAACGATAACGGAGGCATACAAGAATTTTGATATACCAAGTGGAGCGATAATTCATAGTGACTCTGGAAGCCAGTATACAAGCGGCGAGTACAAAAAGACGCTCTGACAGCTGCACGCTGTCCAGAGTATGAGCGGAGTTGGCAAATGCTGGGATAATGCCCGGATGGAAAGCTGGTTTGCGACGCTGAAAAAGGAAAAGATATACCAGCTTGATACGACAAAACTGACCGTGGAGGAAGTCAAGACAATCGTCTGGAGATACACGTTTGCTTATTACAACACCAAGCGTGTAACGACGGTAAATCCTGATGGCTTACCTCCACTGGTATACAGGAAAACAGCAGCTAAAAAAAGTGCTGCTTAAATACATTTGGGGTATTTAGGCACTGTACTAATATTGACTATTCCATATTTTTTGCTTTAAAAAGATACGGATTTTTTCTTTTTAAGACTGTCGATAGTTTTAGATTATCCAAACTGCTGATTCTTTTTTTATGAAAATCACCAATATGCTTTTCAACATACATTCTTACATCATCTATGTTCAAATTACCCATAGTTAACCTGACCTTCAAATAACATCATTTCTTGTTGATTAATTTGCTTTTGTACCTTCCTACAATATTCATCTACAATATCAATCCCTATCGCATGACGATTCATACGGTTTGCAACAAAGACCGTCGTACCAGATCCCATAAAAGGATCTAAAACCGTGTCATATTCTTGAGTAAATAATTTTATAAACCATTCAGGCAAACTTTCAGGAAATGCAGCACTATGGTTTTTGTTACCGCATTCAGTGGCTAAATGAAGAACATTAGTCGGATATGCCATATCTCTTTCAAGCCAATTTGAAATATTTTTTCCGAAACCGCTGCCAACTTTTGAATTGTCCCTAATTTTATCTACTTCCGATAAATTTTTAAGCCTATTTTTTGCCCAATCTCCCATAGGAACCATTACGGCTTCTTGATACATATTAAATTTTTTTATTTTATTGAATTGTAACAAACGTTCCCATGCATCTCTAAACCTATTCGGCCATTTTCCTGGATAACAGTTTTTTTTATGCCAAATAAATTCTTCTGTCCATAACCAACCTTGCCTTTTCATTTCCAAAATTAATTCAAGAACATACGTACTACGTTCCCCGTTTTGTACTTTTTCTTTTATATTGAGAATGAAAGTGCCATCATTTTTCAAAACTCTAAAAAGCTCCGCTGCAATCGGAAGAAACCATGATACATATTTCTCCGGTTTTATACCGCCATAAGTATTTTTCCTCTGATCGGCATAAGGGGGAGAGGTAATAATAAGATCTACAGAAGAGTTGGGTAATTCTTTTAGTTTTTCAAGACAATCTCCTGATAATATATTTGTTGCTATCATAGTATCTTATAAATAAATCCTTTATGTGATTTTACACAAAAAACGATAATTAGTACAGTAATCCAAAAAATGCATTGCGTAAGCAATGTCCATCTAACATTCGCTTAACCTGCATTTGCGGCTTGTCCGCAATGTCAGGTTGAAGCGGGTGTTAGCTAACTCTGCTTACTTCACCGCAATTACTTTTTTTTTCAACTATACTCATATATTTTTTTTCTACTGCATAATTGTACACATCTTCCGAAAAATCAGTAATTAGTTTATGTACTTTTGAGCAGCATTCTTTAAATTGCTCTATATCACAAGTTCTTTCCAAGACACTACCATGAGCAATATTATTTCTTGTATTTAATAATACTGTATCTATAAACTTATAATTCAATTCATATTTTGATTCTTCAAAATTTATAGTATTTAAGATATTTTGAAAGACTTCAGCTTTTAAATTACTTTCTGTATTAATTATTTTTTTATATGGAATTTCTTTTGATTTCCTTAAATTTAAAATATCTTCAATTACTTTCGCTCGTGATTTAATTTTAGTTGTTTCTGATAAAAGTTTTAAATCATGTTCTTTTATACTTATGAGCATGAAATTCATTGTAAGCTTATTTAATTCGATTTTTTGACTGGAAACATATTGTATATATAATGTTGCTAACTCTTTTATCGCTCCTTCAAAGTGTGCATACGTTAGAACATATCCAGTCCGTATAGCAACAGATTGAGAAAACCCCTTTGAGGTTTCCGCATTTTCTAATAAGTAGCTGAGTTCTTTTTTTCTCCAAGCGATTATTCTATCTATTTTATCTTGCAATTGTTCTAAATTCATTTTTATGGACGGAAAAATACCTTTCCGAAGTTCGATAAATCTTTAAATCTTGGAACAGATTTAGTGCCAGGTTTCATATTTTTCGTAAAAGTATCTTCTTTATAGAAATTCGAAATTTTTTCTGAAAGCCATTTTTTATTATTGGATAACTTTCCTATGTTGCTAATATTACAGAATACCCCATATGCAATTCCTTGATAAGCAGCCGTAAGAAAAGGTCCTGAGTGACGCCCGTCTTTGAATGTTTTAAATACACCTTCACCTTCGGTCTCGTTAAGTAATTTAAATGTTTTACTAAATGCTTCTTCTATTTCTCCCTTATTACTATTTTCTTTACATAATTTTATTGTCATTTTATCTAATAAATCTGAAATTTCTTGGTATGCATTTATTTTGTTATCGTCCAATACAGCAGGAACAAGCAATCTCAATATCAATTCTAATAAATACTGCTCATCTATTTTTCTATCTGTAATCGGGACCGTATTATTAAAATCAGGATTTTTCGAAAGTTTTACAATAAAGTTATAGTAATCATGATTTGTCATAATCATTAAACAACTTCGAACTTCCTGATCACTTAAAAAGCTTCCGCCTGTATTTAAACGTTGAAATAATTCATATTTTGTATTTGGATCACTTTCCTTTTTTACAATGTTTACATCAATACGAGAACGTTTAAAAAATAATCTTTGTTCTGCAGTAAATGATTCTTTTTCATTCTCTGTTTCCCATTGAACAGAATCAAAAGACGGTAAGTAATCGGTCGGTAATAATTTTAGATTTTCAATTTTCTTTCCTTCTTCATTTTTTAATAACCCAACAAATTGGAATATTGTTGAAAGACGCTGCACCCCATCTACTACATCCCAAATGCCTTTTTCATTTTGACTGACAAAGATGGGAGGGATTGGAATATTGAGCATAATTGATTCTATTAGTTTTGTTTTTTGAAAATCATTCCACCGAAAAACACGTTGAAATTCAGGATGGATATCTAGCTCGCCGTCTCTATATAAGTTAAGTAATTCCCCTATAGACATTTGGTATGAATCACGAAATATTTTACTTGCTTTTTCCTCAATTTCTTGTTGTAATGACATAGATTGCTCCTTTTATAGTAACCTTATCCCCTTCCCAATCTTCTTTTTTGCATTTTTTTCCAGATTTGTCTTGCTTTCACACATATACTTTGTTCAATTTTTAATACACCTATAAGAATTTCATTATCAACTAAGTCTAAAGCTTCCTCAATGTCTTTATTATTTCTGACAATTTCATCAACTTTTGATATAAGTTCTTTTAATGTAACTTGTGGCAATGACTTTACATCAGGAATTAATATATTTCCCATTTCTCGCGGTAAAATTTCTAAAACACCACCACCATAACTTCTTCCACATATTTCACTAAAAGCAAAAGAAATACTGTTATAGTAAGAAATGAGAAGCAAATCAGGATTTACTCCTGCGTTAAATTTCATTCTATGCATTGTATCCGTAGAAACAGCATGACATTTATTTAGAATAAACTTTGGATAAAGGTTATTTCGTCGCAAGAAAAAAGCATCCGGAACCCAAACTGATGGTATTATATACCAACGATCACGGATTTTGCATTTATAACCTTTGTTAATTTCGGCTTCCTCACCTTTTTTAATATAGTCTTTATAGCCTTGAGGATATTTCTCAAAAGGAGCATTAGGAAAGTTTAAAAGTTGTGATTTTTTCCCCTTATCGAAATTTATTTGCCAATCTTCTTTTGTAAAATAAATTCCATAAGCATGAGAACTTCTCCCTATTAAAGGTAGCAAACTATCAGCAAGTTGATACTTTTCTTTCAGTTTTTTATCAATAGAAAAATAATCGTTATTTCCTGTTGTTATTCCTACATTTATCGTTCCAAATTCCGAAAATTTTTTAAAACGCTTGTCATCTTTTAATTCTTGGATTAGATCAATTTCTTTATTGCTTATGAAGTATCGTGTCCATTTTTCTTTTACATACTGAAGAGGAATAAATCCATTTGAGTCTAAATTAAGATTTGAGAAATCTTCCAAATCGTGCATTTCTATTATGCGGATTCCTTTTTTTTCTTCTCCTTTTTCCCCGATAAATACAACAATTTCCTGCTGAATATCAGGGAACACAAGAGTTTTGAAAGTGATAAGAGTAATTTTTGAATATTGGTTTGAAAGAAATAATCTTACTTCTTCCGCATAAGTAACTTGAAGTAATTCTGCCGGAATAATGAAAGCGATTTTTCCTTTTTCTGAAAGCATTTTTGTACAGGCAACTAAAAAGCAGACCCAAATATTTATCAGTTTATTGGGTTTCATTCCATTTTCTTGAATGATTTCTGATACTATAGCTCTTTGTTCTTCAGTCAAATATTGATATCTAATATAAGGAGGATTACCTATAATTAAATCAAAGTGCTGTTTATTTTTTACCCTTTCATGGAAGCTTAAAAAATCATCATGGACTAAATTAAGTGAAGATTGATGTGTATAACGTTTCTCGACTTTTCTTAGTTCTTTCTTTTCTATTTCAACTGCTGTAATTTTTTTGTTGGTGGAAAGAAATTTATTATTAACTAAGGCATCTATAAAAACACCGTCACCGCAACTTGGTTCTAGTATATCTTTTATATTTGATAAATTGAATAACTTAACAATTTTATCAGCTAATTCAAACGGCGTATAATATGCACCTCTTAATTTCTGTTCTGAATTATTTACTTTTAATTTCATATATTCTCTCTATCACAAAGAAATTCTAAATTCCAGACTTTATCTGTCTCGTGCTGAATCTCAACAATTAAATCTTGTTTTTCTCTGGTAAACAATTCAACAGATTTTTTATCTTTTTTAGAGTTTAATAGATTATTTATTTCAAAAATCCTTTTTGTTTTTTCAATAACTGAATTGTATATTTTTTTTTGATCTTTATTATTCAAATCAAGCGGTATAAATGGTATAGTTTTTAACAATGCAGTTCCTCGTGCATAATAATCACCCTCGAATATACTACCCACAAGCCTTACATACTTTTCTGTATGCGGGTTCGCAAGCCATGCTTGAATATAAGAAAGTTTATACGGAGAGCCTTCTTTTTCTGCAATAGCACAATAGCCTGCTGTTCCTCCTGATGCTATAAGCATATTGTTATTATCATAAGCATACATTGCTTGGTTAAGTTTTCTTAGAACACCGACAATTAATTTGGGGGTGTCAATAAATGATGTTAATCCTTGATTTCTTCCATATTGATACCACGTATCTTTAGTTGAATCAGGAACATCTCTTTTAGCATCTGAGTTCACCTGCTTCGGTTCAAGGCGAGTATAATATGCTTGCAAATAATTTAAAGTATTTGGAAATCTATTGCGTAAAACATCCAAACTGTAAAGTTTTCCATTTTTATCATAAGGGAAAATAATTTTTTTATCTGTTGTTAAAACACTGTAACTATCAAGTCCTTTTTCATCATTTTCAGTTGGTTTAAAATATGGAAGGGTTATATCCTTTTCAACTTTATAAATATGATTTTCCTTTTTTATAGTATAAAACTGAGAATCTTCGCTTTGTATTTCATCCTTTGAAAACCAATAAACAGGAATAAGGCTTTCTGCACTTGTTTGTATTCCGTTAAATATTTTTGCATAATCCGATAACGGTTTTGACAATTTTTCAAATTTACATAAATAATTAATAAAATCAATATCTGGAGATAACCGCCAAGGAATTTTGTTTAAATGACTTTCCGAAAATTTTATAAATTTGTTATATTGTCCTCCCCAAAGATCACTTAAAGAAGTTCGACTGGAATAAATAAAACTTTCATTTGCCTGTTTATTTAGGCAAATGATACAACTATAAATAGATTGTTGCTGAAATAGTTGAGATGCACCAAAATCATCAATTAGTTCAACATATTTATGTTTTGCTAAAACTTCTTGCAATTTTCTTCCTGACTTAACTTTTAAAAACTTATTTGGAACTATCATTCCTATACGTCCATTTTTATCAGTTTTATTAATAGCCTGTTCAATAAAAATAAAATATTTATCAAATTGTTTATCGGGCAATGAATAGTTTTTTAAATAATATTTGAACTCTTTTGGAGAAAGTAATTTGTGCATATCTTCTGTTTTTACATAAGGCGGGTTGCCGATAATCGCAGAAAATTTATTTCCATTATTTATTTTTTCCCAACTGAATGGCGAAATTAACAGATATTCAAAATCAGAAAGTTGATTTTTATCCAATTTTTCAGGTTCTACCAGAGAATTTCCAAACTTAATATTTTTGTCTAAATTTGGAAGAATTGGAGATATGTTGACAACAGATGGCGCCGTTTCATTTTCGATTAATTTTATTAAAAGAGAGAATTTTGCGACTTCAACTGCATGAACATCCAAATCTATTCCATAAATGCAAGAAAGCAAAATGTTTTTTTTGTCTTCCAAAGGTAGTTGTCTGTAGTTAGAAGAAAGTTCAATAAGATATGATGTATCATTTTTCTCATACCAACTTTCACAATATTTTACTAAATAATCGAAAGCTTCTTCGAGAAAAATTCCTGAACCGCAGGCAATATCAGCAATTTTCAAATTGAGTATTTCTTCAGGCTGCCTATTTTCACATAAAGGTTTAATCGTTTTTTCAACAATATATTTTACAATTTCGATTGGAGTAGAAACAATAGAGCGGTCAGCATAATCTTTTTTGGTTGTTAATATTATTTTACCAGACTCAACAACTAACTTCTTTGTCAAAAATTGTTCATAAATTTTTCCGAGTAAATTCGGTTCAATAATATTGAAAAGATAAGGGGTTTTAGGATAATAAAGTTCTTCTATAATTTCATTGATTAAATTTTCATCAAGATCATAATAAATACTACAATCTTCAAATAAACCTGAATTATATCTTTTATCTGATTCCTTCAAAAGTTTTATAAGTGCATTTTTGTCATTTGTTGTTTCTAGCAATTTATGATATAAAGGCAAATTTCGATCTTCACAAATGCGCAAGAATATAATTTGGTTAATAAATGACTGAACTTTATCATTCAATACGGCAATAAAATCTTCATCATTATTATTTGGCAAACTCGGATATAAATAATTACTAATTTTTAATCGCCAGTTATTTATTTGAGATAAAAAATGAACATCGACTTTCTGAGTGTGATGATTTTCAGAGAATACTTCATCTGAAAAAATTTCATCAAATTTACCAGAATATACAGTTTCTTTAGATATAAGATTTCTTATTTCGTCAAATTTTTCAACATATTCTTTAAAATTGTATTTTTTATATAAAGCTGTATTTACATTATCAGTATCAGAAGGAATAATCGTTGCATCATAAATTAACAAAAATTCAAAATTTGTAAGTATTACAATTTTATGGTCTGCATTCCAACCGTAACGGCGGGCTTGAAATGCAGGTTCCTTCAATAATTGAATTTCAATAGCAGGCTTTTTTACTTCAACAAAAAGCTTTGCTACGCCTTTTAATGTGAGTGAATAGTCTGGTCGGTCTTTTTTTGTGGAATATTTTTCAGGGATAACTTCTTTATATTGAGGCGGTAAACCTTGTGAATTTGAAACATCCCAACCAAGAATGCAAAGAAAAGGCGTTATAAAATCATCCCGTGTAGTCTGTTCGTTATAATTATTTTTGGGCTGCTTATAGTAAGAAAAATTATCTGAGAAAGTTTTTACGAGCTTTTCAAGTTCTGCTATTTTTGACATCCTACCACCTATATAGATATTACCATAATTTTATTTTTTTATCTACATCCGTACGTTTTCTATAAAGTGAAACTTTTAAAGATACAGATAAATATTTATTTTTTTATAGCACCCAAAAGCGGCTCTCCGAGCTGTCTAGCTAACATTTGCTTAACCTGCATTTGCGGCTTGTCCGCAATGTCAGGTTGAAGCGGGTGTTAGATTTCCTTTTTCCATTCTTTTATTATTTTCCCTTTTTGACAAATTATTATTTCAATTGATGTATCGAAAGCGATAATAGTTATTATTGCATAATTGATAATATCAGCTATATCCTTAATCTCTTCTGAAATTATAATGCCTTTTTTTAATGTTATAGTATTTAGGATTAGAGCAGATATAAATCCTACTAGATAGATCAATGATTTTATAGTAGAACAAAAAATTGAAGTTGCCCAGCTTGTAATTATTTCTGACTCTTCTTTTGTAAATATATTCATCAGAAATCTTTTAAAATAATACCCAGGTAAATTTCTTCCTCGAATCAATAGAATACAAAGTGTAACTATAAATAAATAAAGTGAAGCATTTGAATCCAATTCAGTAATAGTTTGTATATGAATACACATTTCCCATAATATACAAGAAATAACCATTGCTATAATAAACATAAATATATTTCCTGAAATTATGAATAATATCTTATTAATTATTCTTATATTATGATTCTCAGTATCATTTTTAATCTTAATATATGAGATAATTGCACAGCAAAATGTAACAATTAAAATTAATAACATAATTACCAATATATTATTCCTCTTCTACCAGAAAAACCAACCTACTATAATTTCCTTACAACAAAACTGATGTTTCGCTTATAGCCGGCATTTTTATGGAATCGTTCTGCTTCTGTATTTAATTCCCAATATGATAACTCTATTTGCGTTGCACCTATTTTATTCGCATATTCTTGTAGTGAATTCATTAACTTATTCCCATAACCTAGATTTCTGTATTCTTTTTTAATACATATGTGTTCGATTTGAATACCTTTATAAGCTTTCCTAAATGGATTCTCCATGTAATTTTGTTCAAAGAATAAAACATATCCATACTCATTATTCTGATCGCCAATAATATATGCATGATAATTATCTTTTGACAATTGTTCCTTCACATACTGTAAAACAGAGTCATATGAATATGGCTTGAAATATTCTGGATATCTCTCATAATGCAGATTCTGAACAGATTCATTAAGTTTAGCAATCTTATCTGCATCTTTTGATTCTTCAATCATACTCTTTATTATCTTTTTCCTTAGCGCCGTAAGGCATCCACCTAACATTCGCTTAACCTGCATTTGTGCCTTTGCTGACGCGCATAGCGGCAGCAAAGTTGGCGCGAAAGTTGCGGTGCCGTATAGGCACTTTAAGCAACTTTCGTGACAAAACAAATGTCAGCGTTGAAGCGGGTGTTAGGACAATCTACCAATTTCTCACTGAGTTTTTTTCAGAATCCTTCATTCTGCCAAAAACTGCAAGAATGAAATCTATGCTATTTACGAGCACTGATATACTTACAAAACCTATTAATAATATAATAAATACACTTCTATCTATAAGAAGAAATGAATACCAATAGCAAAAAACCAAAAAAAATTCAGTAACAATAATCAATCCAAGTAATAATTTTCCAATACCTATTACCGTTCGTCCTATATAGAATCTATCAATTCCTAAAAAACCTAAAAATGCAGAATAAAGTATTAAATAAGTTCTACTTTTTGGTGAAATTCTTTTATTATTTTTTATTTCCAAATATCGGCTTTCGCTCTTTACAATCATACTACCTGCTGATAAAATAAAAGAAATATTTCTTATCAGAATAAATATATATAAAATGGAATTCTGTGCAGAATTAAATGCAGAAAAAAATGTAAGGTAATTTACTCCTTTCTGTGACACAGCGATAAATAAGGCGGAAACCGAAAAAGGATTATCAAATATTATTGTTATGAGAATATAAAAATAAAGTGTTAGAATTCCATACTCCCTTTCATTTGAATTACTTTTTAAACAGAAAATTCCCAGTAAAAAGAAAAAAATAAAGTTCTTAATAATTTCTTGCCACGGAACAATAAATATATCTTTATACTCATCTAAGGATGACAAATATATTCCTACAATACTTTTTTGAAAAAAAATTAAAAGAATTATTGCAATAAGTAAACTTAGTTCTGTCCAAAATGCAATTAATCCTGTAACTTTTGAAAACTTATTCATTAATTCTCCTGAATTTTGCACGCCGTTAGGCGTGTCGTCCTAACATCTTTTCGACCTTTCCTCATAATACCATCAAAACTACTCGTTTGCAATCTAGACTACTACAAGATAAGAAATTAAATCTTTCTACTATAATAACTAATCGGCCATATGACCAAGCAGCAGATTAGACCTATCTTCAGTAAACAAGCTAAAGCAAAATCACATCCTGTCTATAGTGACTAGAAAAATTTTATCCATTTTTCCTGTTCCCGATTCCCGAAATTTCTATGCTTTCTTTTAATTTAAAATACTCTCTATCATACATAAACAATAATATGAGTAACAATGCAGATACACCTAATATAGTTAAATATAATTGTATTGATTCTCTTTCAAATAAAAGAATCATATTTGATAAATTAAAAAAAGTATGATAAAAAATTGCATTTAAAATATTGTTTTTTGATTTCTTATAAAAATATGTGATAAAAATACTAAGCATAATAACCGTAGGGATAAATAATAGGTATCCTACGAATCCGACGTTCATTATTTTGAAGAAATGCCATGCCCCCCAAAGTATTCCAACAAATAGTGAACCGGTAAACGAAGTATATTTATTTTCAAAAATTTGTAATAAAGTTCCTCTCCAACCAATTTCCTCACTAATAGATCCGACAATAGTAGCTATAATACCAATTAGTAACAAATACCCCGTGTATTCTGATTTAACATACGGTATTCCCATTAAATCAAGTATAAATGAAGATAGTAAAATCAGTGTTATTGGAAATATAATAGCTATTACTGAGTATCTATTTAATTTATAAGCATAAAATTTTCTTTCATTATATTTTTTTCTAAAAATTAAAGTTGTTATCAATGGAGATAATTGTACTGTAACCATTGTAACAGAGCCTAATAGTAATTCATTACCTCTGATATTTTGTGTAGCACCTCCGAATATCATAGCAAGAATAAAGGTTATTAGTAAGTTCATCAAATTAAAAAATACTACTTTTTTATTCATTTTATTTCCTCTAAACTTATTTTTTTCGTTATCGTTAAAATAAATGTTATAGATTAGTTCTGTCTCCGCCTACCTCAAGAAACGTCAATCTCACTAAACCTTATCCTACCGCCATTAGGCGTACGTCTCACATTGTTTTAAACCGCAAACAGGCTTGTCCTGTTTGTCGGCTTTGAAAACTGTGTTAGGCGTTATCATCTACACAACCAGCTTTAACTCCGTAATAATTCGAGCCATATTAGTAAAATCGTCATCATCGTGTAGAAGCGGAATATTATTTTCAATCGCAGTTTCTGCAATCAGCAAATCTACCGTACTACGAATTGTAACACCTTTTCTACGACAACGGAAATTCAACAGAGCAGCATTTTCAAAGGATTGAATACCACGTTTTAGCAAATATAACGGTACATTCATTAAATAAGATTTCAAAATAGCAAATTCTTTTTCGTCTTTTGAACCTTGCAGAATCTCTTGATAAATGAATTCATTGATGCAAAAATGTTTTTGTTCCTCAAGCAATTTTTCAAAATATGCTGTACCAACAGTTTCCTTGCCACGAAAAAAATTGATCAGCACAGAAGTATCTACTAAAACCATTAAGAACTCCGCATTGCTTTATAGTCATATCCATCAGCAAACTGAATTTTACCCTTTAGGTCGGCAAGAGTACGATTTCGTTTTTCAGAGGGCAATTCAATTGTTTCTATGTATGAAATAACCATCTGTGCCTGTTCATTATCAAGCATTGCAAAATAATCCATCGCTTTTTTTTTAAGAGCTGTTTCTACCATCAACAACCTCCTTACAGTCCATAATTATACTATTATTCTGATAATTTTTCTACTATAAAAAATGACAGGAATGTATCGCAACTCTGCGAGCTTTAGCAAATTTCTAGCGTATAGTCTAGTTTTTATACAATTTTTTTACAATGCAATTTTATCTTTTTAATAGCCCAATCATAATGACTTGAAGTCGTACTTACAAAATATGATCTTAAATCGGTTGTTCCTGTCCATGAAAAATATTTTTTTGTAAAAAGTTCTTCATTGGAATATTTATGAGCCAGTGCAAGAATTTTTTTATGACTTTCTGCAAGCATTACTTTTGCACTTTCAAGACTTGTATTCTGATGCCGATTCCAAAACATAACATTCATTGCACCATAGGTTTTCCAAGAATACTCATCCGGCAAAAACGGAATATTATTTTTTCCGTCAGCATTATTTTCTATGAATTTCAGCATAAGTTGATGCCATTCATACAAATGAATTAAGACATCTCTCACATTTTTATCACGATCCCAATGAGCTTCTTTTTTACTTTTATCGCCGGAAAAATCAAAAAACGTGTTCATTTGATTTTCAGTCATTTTAGAAATAATATCCATCAATTTTGAATAATTTTCCGTAGCAAATTTCAGTAAATCATCTTTATTTCTTGCCCGTGCCATAGTTCCTCCTATCCCAAAGCAGCTCTAGTAGAGCCGTCCGCCTAACATTCGCTTAACCTGCATTGCCGCAAAGGCAATGTCAGGTTGAAGCGGGTGTTAGATGCTTTATTTATATCGATACTTTAGTTTTAGCAATAAATTCTATCTTCAAATTCATTCCCAGTCCGTCTGCAAGCCTTTTCAAAATCTTTATTGTCGGATTTCCAGAACCATTCTCTATTTTGCTTATATCTGATTGAGCAATTCCAGTTGCATCGGCAAGTTGTTTTTGCGTAACATGACTTAATTTTCTGGCATCAATTAATGAACTGATAAGTTCATATTCCGGTCCAAGAGATTCATATTCTTTTCTGAAAGTTTCATCTTTCATTTGTTCTTTTAATGCCTCTGTTAATGTCATTTCTTTCCTCCTGCTTCCAGATTTCTATTCAAGTAGTCAGTTCGATAATCTTTTGCCCTTTGTATTTCTGAAAGTGGTGTTTTTTGCGTTTTCTTTCGAAAACCATGCGTTATGATTATCTTCTTTTCAATGATAAAGAAATACAAATGCCTTACTATATTGTTACCTTGAATTGTTCTTAACTCAAATATACCGTCATCAATGTGCTGGGAATATGGCAATCTTAACTCATTCCCTTTATTTTCCAGTAATCCTAAATCACGGAACACTTTAGCCTTAAGCTTGATTTCAAGCGTATTTATGAAATCTAAACTTGGTTTTTCACCTGCTTTTGTTTCATAGAATTCAACAATCCAATTATTTGCCATCTCTCAATCTAATTATATTGGTTATATCCTATATTTGTCAAGATGACGCATTGCATCACAAAAAGATATTAGGTAGGCGGAATATCAAAATGGTTCCTTAACGACAAATTTCTGATCTTCTCAATGCTCGATCCTTTCTAAAATACAAGTTAAAGCGGATTTTAGATTAAATTGTATTTTTGTCCTTTTTCCACGTTATATAATCTTTTTTTGCCTTCATAGCTTTTAGCTTACTCCACGCGTCTAATGCCTCTTCTCTTGTTGCATTTTTTTCATTTGCCAGATAATCACTGATGAAATTATTAAATTTACAGGATGGAATTTGGGGAAGCTTTTCTTCAGTTTTGTTTAATCGAATGTATTCACAAATGACATCATTATACGTTATTTTTTCACCATGAGAAAGTTTGTCTTCAATCCATCGATTAAGCCAATATTTTGCCCCTGATTTCGGTTTTAATCCCGGAATCCGTTTATCCATCTCACTATGTATGAATTCCCATGTTGCTTTTTTGTTGGTAAAATTTTCAACATAAGTATGACCATTCAATATGTCTCTATTCCGGCTTTTACTCCAATAATTATTCTTTTTATTTACTGTTCCGGTTTCCAAAAAATGAATAATCATCTTTTCAAGCTGATCCTTTCGTATTTTTAAATCAAAAGGAATTTCAAGCGATTTTGCTAATGCTTTGAGTTCACTCATGTGCCAATATTTATTCTCGAATTCTTTTATTGTCATATAGCTTTTTTCTTATGTACTGTATGCATTAACAGCTATCATAATATCCTCGATACTTATATACCAATTTTTTCCTTTTTTGATTATTGAACTTCTCTTATCAAGAATTTTCTTTTTACACCGCTCAATAACATCTTTGGTATCTAAATCAAGATTATGTTTTATTCGCTCAATACCCATTTCAGTTGTATGAATTTTTTCTGAATTTTTATACAGAATTTCAGAAATGTGTTCCATAATGATTGTATATCCGCATATTATTTTATTTTGCATGCGACAGCATGTCCATCTAACTATGTAGCTAAACCGCAAACGGGCTTGTCCCGTTTGTCGGCTTTGAGCTACTTGTTATGTGATTTTTTACTCATTTGCAACCAATTTTACCACAGCTTCCACAAGCTTCTGATAATTTTCTTCGGAAAGTCTTGACACCTTCTTTTCAAGGCAAAATTTATTTACCGCACCAATAAGATGAATTACTGCGACCGAATCTTTCGAAAGCCCAGTTTCTTCTTTTTCAATAAGAATATTAGGCTCAAAATCTGCTCGGTCTAGATTCGAAGTAAAAGGAATTACCACAACTGTATTCAGATCTTTTATTCCGAGCAAATCATTTTGCATTACGACGACAGGACGTATTTTTGACGGCAAACTGCCTACCGGCTGCCCAAAATCAATTGTCCATATCTCACCATGTGTCATTTTTTAATTCCTCCCACATAGTGTTCATTGAACCTCGGGCAATATCAGTTTCCATTTCGGCATAGTTTTCTTCATTCCGTTTTTTTTTCAAAGACTCGAGCATTTTTTCCATTAAAATAATTGTCTGTTCATAGGAAAGAGAAAGTACTTGTTCCGTAAAATCTGCGTAAGCGGTATCTGACATATTGCACCTCCAACTTTCATTATACCATATTTCAAACAATTTTTCACAAAATTATGTTTTTTTTATCGGATGCCTGATGACCGTTTTCCATTTTTCCGGAGAACTTTTTCTGGGGTCTGAAAGATAAATTTCATGGTGCAAACGTTTTTCCGTCATATCGTTTTCATATCCATTTGATCGAATGAAATCATCCATAATTTTTACGCTTGTCGGTTCATCGTCATAAGAACCGTTATGCATTATCTGAACGCACAAGCCTTCTTCAATCGATAGAAATTCCGCAGAGGAGCAATCGATTTTTTTCTTTTCAGCAGCAGTCTTTACAGCCCAATCAAAATCTTTTTTTGTAACAAAATCTGGAATACGAATTACCGAAATCCAATTGAAGCTTGATTTGTCTGAATAGTCTACGCCGTCAATCCCGGCCTGCCACCAAAAACCTTCCAACGGAGGAACAACATATTCAAAAAATTCGTTAATTTTATAATCAGTCTTGTAACTCATTTTTAGAGTATACGCTACCGCATATAATACTCCAACTGCCCGCTGATAAGCGCCGCCTGCTTCATTTGGATTTCCTTTTCCCCTAACTGCAATATAATTCATTTTTGGAACTGTTACAATTTCTGGTTTATTTTTGGGAAGATAAAATTCCCGGTATTCTTTCTTGAAATCAAATGCCATTCTTTTCTCCATAATAGCTGCCCGAAGGGCAGTCCACATAACTACCGCTTAACCTGCATTGCCGCAAAGGTAATGATAGGTTGAAGCGGGTGTTAGGTGTTTATTTCTTAGGATAAAACTCTACTTCGAAAATCAATTTTTCGTTTTCAATCGCATTAAAATTTACACCAATATTTATTCCTATCTTTTTTACTGTCATATCAAAATTAGAATTGATACCAAAATCATCTGTATAATTAAACTCTGCTCTACATTTCAAAACACCTTTTTTGAGCCTCGAATCTTGCATTGTTTTCCATGATGGTTCCCCATTTAGCCATAGAGAATTATAGTTTTCTAAAATATTATCTTCAGGAAACTCATATGAAAAATTTAAAAATGAAGAACGATTTCTATTATACTTAACTCCTGCTTTTCCCCTATTATCCTTATTCACACCAATTCCTATATTTCCTTCAACCTCCATTTCAGAAGAATTGTCAGATATAACACTGCATTTTTTTGCACCCAAATACGCACATAATTTTAAAAAGTCATTTAATTTCTCTTGCTTTAACTTTTGATGATATTCACTTAATGGATAAAAGACATTATTGTCTACTATGCTACTAAGATAAATACAGCCATCAATTGGATGATTTATTGGGAATATAAAATTATTTGGAATTTTGCTTTTATCAATAATTGTATACGGACATTTTTTCTTAAAAATTTCACTCTTATTATAACTTTGATATTTAATCAAATAATATAAAGTTCTTATTGATGTAGAAATATCAAATAAATCTAGCAAATTATGGATTACATCATCAGAAGCAAGTTCTTTTAATTTCTTATCTGATAATATTATAACTTTTTCCATATTTTCATCTCCCCCGCTGCCCGCAGGGCAGTCCGCCTAACATTGTTTCAACCTTTCCTCATTATATCACGCAAACTATGCGCTTTCAATCTAAACTGGCACCTCACCAAGCAGCTTCATCTTTCTACCATAATGTCTGTCGTAACACATCATCAACAGCCAGATTAGGCCTATCTTCACTAAATGGGATAAAGGCGAATCACATTCGGTCGATAGGGCTTTGAACGCCGAGACCGCCGCGGTTGAGGACGTGGGTGTAAACCATAGTGGTTGAAACATCGCTGTGACCGAGAAGTTCTTGAATGGTGCGGATATCGTAACCGGATTCCAGTAGATGCGTTGCAAATGAGTGGCGGAACGTGTGGCAGCCGATTGGCTTCGGAATACCCGACCGTAAAACAGCTTCGTGCAAAGTGCGTTGAATAACCGAAGGATCAATATGATGCCGTCCCTGCTCACCGGTTTCTTTATTCTGCCATCGATGTGCTTGAGGAAACACCCATTGCCACGCCCACGTTTTACCTGCAGCGGGATATTTTTTTGCAAGGGCAGACGGAAGCGGCACCGAACCGAAACCGTCTTTGCAGTCTGCCTCATGGATGCTGCGGACATTTTCCAAATGTTTTTGCAGCGAAAATTTCAAAGATACCGGCAGCATAGTTTTACGATCTTTTGCTCCCTTTCCGCAGTGTACCGTAATTTCATTTTTATCAAAGTCAATATCCTGTACCCGTAACCGCAAGCCTTCCATCAACCTCATTCCCGTTCCATAAAGTAAGCGAATAAAAAGACCGTAGTCGTTTTCAGGCAACAGAGAGAATATCTTTGCCGTTTCCTCACGGCTCAGTACAGCAGGCAGCTTTTTTTGCTTCTTGGCACGAACAATGTTTTCCGGACTTTGTATCGTTAATCCTAATATGTTTTTATAGAGAAACAAAAGAGCAGCAAGAGCTTGATTTTGACTTGAAGCAGCAACCTTTTCTTTTGTTGCAAGACGGCTCACAAAGGAATTTATCTCCGCATCGGAAAATGTTTTAAGATTTTTATCCTTATGTTCACGGATAAAACGGCTTATCCAATAGCTGTATGCTTCCCGTGTACGTTTGCTGTAGTGTTTTGCAGTAATCACTGCATCCAACTTTCTTAAAATATCTTGAATATCCGGTGCAGTAGGATTATTACTTTCTCTAATAATTTCGGTATTCAAAGGCTCAATATCATGAGGCTTGCTATCATTAGGTTTACAATTTTTAAAGGTAAAGCCGGGATCTGCCCTGCAAATCCCTTCATTATAAAGGTTGTTTAATAAAATATCGCAAGAATTACGGTCGGCAGGGATAATCTAAAAACGTTTATCCGGCATCCAAGTCCTGTTTGGTACTTTTTTTACCGCTTGTAAAATCTTAGAAAATTTCTCTCCCTCAGCATTAAAACTTACCGACAAAGCCTTATTTTCATAAGGCCGAATTTCAATAAACATAAAAACCTCCTTTTCAGATGTCTTTGCATTCTTTAGACATGGGGAACACTAAGCTGTATAGCAGTAAGACTTCATTTACCAGTGATTCCAAAGATACAATTACTCCTTAGAAGCGGCTTTTCGTAATAGGACAATAGTAATAGAAGTCCCCTTACCCTTTCGTTATTTTTGGCAAGAGAATAATTCCACCGATAAACACAACCAGAACGGCTATCCATGCGGAAAGAATGTTCATGAAAATTCCGCCGATGATAAAGCCTGCTAACGAACAGCCAGCGACAAAAAGCGCATACGGCATTTGAGTTGCGACATGTTCAAGATGCGGGCAGGCGGCTCCTGTAGAAGATAAAATTGTGGTATCCGAAATGGGTGAGGCATGATCGCCGAAAACGGCTCCGCCGAGAACAGCCGAAATACAGATGAAGATGGCATTGAGCGCGGTGTTTTGTGCTAGGCCGGCATTTTCAGCTAATCCGACGGCAATCGGCATGATAATCGGGATCATAATGCCGAAGGTTCCCCAGCTGGTGCCGGTTGCAAATGCAATAACGGCTGACAGTGCAAAGACGATGGCAGGGAGTATCCACAATGGGAAAGAGCTGCTTACAACTAGTTCGGAAAGATAGCGGCCCAATCCTAAGCCGCCGTCTACAGGTGCCGACCGTATAACCGTTCCGATTGACCATGCCATGGTCAAGATAATTAAAGCGGGCACCATGGACTTTATACCGTCGCGGACAGCTTCGCTTGCTTCTTTCAGATTCATAAGGTGGCGCGCAAGATAGTAAACGTATGTCACGGTTAAAGTAAAGATGATGGCGTAAAAGAGCGCATACGATGAATCGGTATTGATGAAAGCCTCACGGAGACTCATCGACGCGGCTGCTTGCGATATATTGGTGATCGTTGTTCCGTTTATGGCGTTAATCCACGAAACGGCAGGAAAAAAGGCAATAGCAAAAACAATGAGAAGCAAGATGGGAAACAGCATATCAATCGGCTTTGCGCGGGTTGTTTGTTCTTCGGGTACATCGCCGGAGATAGCACCGTAGAGTTCTTCGTTCCAGAGGAGACCGGAAGTTCTTGCTAAGTCCTCGGATTTTTTCATTGCACCGAAATCAGCTTTAAGAAAGATGATGACAAGAATCATCAGAATCGTTGTCAGTGCGTAAAGGTTATACGGAATAGCGCGGATAAAAAATTCAAAATCGCTGATGCCGAGTTTACCAAATCCTTCGGAATTTCTTACGATAGACATAACGGTAACAACCCAACTTGAAACAGGCGCCAAAATGCACACAGGGGCGGCTGTCGAATCCAGAATATACGCCAGCTTTGCACGTGGTACCTTATGTTGATCATTTATCGGACGCATAACAGTTCCAACGGTTAAAGAGTTAAAATAGTCGTCTATAAAAACGATTAGACCGAATATAAACGTTGCAAACTGAGAAGCTGTTTTGTTCTTCAATTTTTTAGACATCCACAATCCAAACGCCTGTGCTGCTCCTGTTTTTGATAACATACCGACCAATGCGCCGAGCAATCCGCAGAATAGGAAGATGCGGATATTCCAGCCGTCCGCTAAAGAACCGGCGAGTAGATCCGTTAGTCTCATAAGCGCCGCAGCAGGATTTCCGCCGGCAACGATAATACAACCGGATAAAATCCCCAAAAAAAGCGAAATGATAACGTCTTTTGTGATGAAAGCAAGCGCGATAGTTAAAACGGGCGGTATGATGCCCCACATTCCAAAGTGATCCATAAAGATATAATGCTCCTTTTTTATCAGGGTTTAAAATAAGTTAAAAAAAAGCTCCAAAGAACTTCCCAAAGTTTAGAGATATCCGAAAAAATAGTGTAACATATATTTAATATCTGTGCAGTAGGGGTGATGCTTGAAACACGGAAATTAGTTTATAATGAAAAGTGAACATGTCGTGTATATATCGTAAGGTTAGCTGAAAATGATTCATAATCCGGTATTTTTTCATGTTGATTTAGACGCTTTTTTCGCCTCGGTAGAACAGCTTGATAATCCGGCATATCGCGGCAAACCGGTTATTGTCGGAGGCCTCGGCAAGCGGGGTGTTGTTTCGACTGCGTCGTATGAAGCGCGGAAATCCGGTGTGCATTCCGCAATGCCGATTGGCCGTGCACGCGCCTTGTGTCCGCATGGCATCTTTTTAAAAACCCGTATGCAGCGTTATTATGAAAAATCAAAAGAGATTATGGAAATTTTTAAAAACTTCAGTCCCGATATACAGCAGCTTTCCGTCGATGAAGCTTTTTTGGATATGAGCGGTACGGAAAAAATATTCGGTAATACCGAAGCGGCGGCCCGGCTTTTAAAAACCACCGTTTTTGAACAAACCGGTTTGAGGGTTTCCGTAGGAGCGGCTTCCAATAAATATATCGCAAAGATTGCTTCGGGACAGTCGAAGCCGGACGGTTTGCTGGTTGTTCCGCCGGGCAGAGAAGCGGCGTTTATGCAGTCGCTGCGTTTAAGCGATGTGTGGGGTATCGGCGGCAAAACCCGCGCACGGCTTGCAGAGGCAGGCCTAACGACTATTGCCGAAATTCTCAAACAACAGGAATCTGTTTTGCAGCTGATTATCGGAAACGCCGCCGGTACGTTTTTGTATCAAGCTGTTCGCGGAGATATGGCGCATGTCTTTAATGAGGATCGGAAAAGTCATTCTATCAGTACGGAGCGCACGTTTGAAACCGATTTGCATGAAAGGGATGAAATTTCCGATGTGCTGTTCCAGCTGAGCGCCGAGCTGATGTGCCGCATTCTTGACGAGCACATTCAAAGCCGTACGGTGCATATCAAAATACGGTATGCAGATTTTACCACTATTTCGGCCCAGCAGAGCGGGGCATTGATTAACGATTCGGCGGATTTATACGAGCGGGCACGGCAGTTGTTCTTTTCCCGCTTTGATGCCGCGCTTTCCGTCCGGCTTATCGGGATTGGGGTGGATGTCAGCAGCGACAATAGTCAGCTGGAATTGTTTGCTTCCGAAAAAGCGGCGAAAAAACGTAAACTTGAAGAAGCGGTTTTGAATATTGCAAAGAAAAATAAGGACGTCAAAATTGTGCAAGCACGATTGCTCCCTCCGCAGGAGTAAGTTAGGTAAGCTATGCCGATTATGATGGTTTATTTTAAGCGGGGAGCAATTTCTCCAACATTAGCTTTATACATAGGAGGTAAGAGGTTATTATGGATATTCGTTTTGATAAGCTTACCGAAAAATATAAAAAAGACGTAATTGATATTTTCAATTATTATCCGGAACTGAAATGCCGATAAAATTCACTACCGTTATGATAATCGTCAGTTTCCTCTGCTTTTTCCGTAATTCGGACATTATAAGCCATGTTTTTCCTTTATACGGAAAAATGCATCCTCGACAGAAGAATATCTGTCATTTTTACCGCATATTTAAATGTGTGGTCTATAAGGCAGGTCAAGTGGGTATTGGGTGTCCATTATTCAATCATCAGTTTGATATTATCTACTACAGAATTTATTTCATCGTCAGAAGCTTTTTCTATAAAACTGCATTTTCTTTGAACATAGTCCATGTTCTTTATTTGATCACTTAAAATACAGCCTTTTATTGAATGAGCCTTTAAAATTACTTCAAATGGATAGCCCTTTACGTGACTTGTAATTGGGCAAAATAAAGCTAATCCTGTTTTTTGGTTATATAATTTTTGGGAAACACAAATTGCAGGTCTATGCCCTTGTTGTTCATGTCCTGCTTGTGGATTAAATTCCAACCAAACTAAATCTCCTTTTTCAGGAATAAAACCGCTCATTACCATTCTTCTTTTCCTACCGCTTCAAAAGTGTTTATTTCTGAATGGAGATTCTGATCTGTAACAAGATTCATAAAAGCTTCAAGTGATTTTTTCTGAGGAAGAATTATCATTTTCCCTCTTTCGGCAATTATTTCTATTTTACTTCCATTTTTAATATTATTATCTTTTGCCCAAAGTGACGGAATTCTAAGCCCAAGACTATTCCCCCATTTCTGAACTACTGCTTGCATAATAGCCTCCGTAAATGTAGTATATACAATATATATACCGAATCGTCAAGGGAAATGAAAATCACGCTTGATTTTTATTATATCACTTTACCTCTCCATTAACCGATAATAACAGATACGCTTTCCTGTTCCTACTCGCCTCAGTTCTTCGTCTTCAACCAATAAATTATAGGCAAAAATAAGGGAAAGGATAATCGGTTAAGGGGAAAACCTTTTGTCCCACTTATAACACCATGCACAGTGTGCCTGCCGTAATCAGCAGCGAACCGATTACCGATTTTGCAGTGATATTCTCGTGGAGGAAAATTACTGCTAAAATTAATGTGATGACTACGCTTAATTTATCGATAGGAACCACTTTGGACGCTTCGCCAAGCTGCAATGCCTTGTAATAACACAGCCACGAAGCGCCTGTTGCGAGCCCCGAAAGGATCAAAAACACCCAGCTTTTCCTGCTGATGTTTACTATTCCGTGTTGAGCACCGGTCAGAAACACCATGCCCCACGCCATTGCCAACACAACAACCGTCCGCAACGCTGTCGCCAAATTTGAGTTTACCCCTTCAATTCCGACCTTTGCCAAAATAGAAGTAAGCGCTGCAAATACAGCGGATAAGAGTGCGAAAACCGCCCACATCATTTTTCTACGCTCCTTAGATGATGTGTATTATACTGCGAAAGTAATCCGATTACCAGATTTTATTCCGAATGTTACGGCGCAAACGTAGCAAAAATCTTTTAAGTCGCAATGCCACAGAATACCACTTTCATTGACATGCAGATATACATGATATATCTTTTTTGAATAAGAAGGTGAAAGATGAAACCGGTAAAAAGTTTGGATTGGCAATGGTATGGGACGGGTGCTGCGATTGTAGATATTGCCGATTCGGTAACCGAGTATGCAATCAACTGCGCCACGCCGAACGGGCGGATGAAAGTATTCCATTTGTTTCCGGGAATCGATTATGCGCTTACAACCTTTGAAGCAGCTACGTGCGATTATCGGAAACATTCGGCGCCCGATGTTATCGAAATAGCGTATTGTAAATCGGGGCGGTTTGAATGCGAATATAAGAGCGGCTATTTTACCTATATCGGAGAAGGTGATTGCGCCGTCGGTATTTTGGAAGCGCAAACCGAAAAACCGTATTTTCCGTTAGGGTATTACACAGGCTGTACGCTCATTATCGATCTAAAAAAAGCGGGTAAGGTTTTTCAAACCGGAATCGCCTGTATGTCTTTCGATTTACCGGCAATGCTGAAAAAGCTCTGTCCCGATAACCGATGCGCAGTATTCAAAACACCGGACATATTGCTCCGTGTATTTACCGAATTATACAACACATCGCAAAGTCTCTGCTATTCTCCTGATGAAACAAAGGCATATCTACAACTTAAAGTTTTAGAACTGCTGTTTTTATTGCAGCATTATGAATCGCAAGAGCAAGCAGCGGAACATGTCTGCTTTTCGGGCGCATATATAAAAAAGATCAAAGCGATTAAAGCGGATATTACGGAAAACCGGAACGGGAAGCTGCGGCTGAAAGGCCTATCTCAAAAATACGGTATAAGTTTAACGATGATGAAAGACTGTTTTAAGGCGGTATACGGCAAACCGATTCATGCTTTTCAAAAAGAATATAAGATGCAAAAAGCGGCGCAGCTCTTACGTGATACCGACCAATCAATCACGGACATTGCCGCATCGGTCGGATACGAAAATCCGAATAAGTTCTCCTCCGCTTTTAAAATGATGTTCGGCTGCCCACCGAGGGAATATCGGCAGCAGGCTATTTGTAATTAAAAGTAATGGGAGGTAACGCCGTTTCTAATCCAGTCATTGAGCCGCGTTTGCCATCCCTTACCGCTCGCTTTGAGCGCTTCGAGTAAATCCGCATCAATCCTGATACTTAATACCCTTTTTTGCGGTTTCCACATTGCTTTATTAACAAGATGGCTCGGCCTTATCTGCGTTATCTGATCGCCGGTCAACTCCGGAATATCGGAAAAATCTATTTCGTCATCAGGAACCGCATGGGCTTCACAAGCTGTTATAAATTGCTCTAAGTCTGTCATAATAAATGTCCCGCTCCTTACCACTCGCTTTACGTGCGGAAATCAGTCGTATGTTTCCGCACCTATCCGTATATACAACCGCTAATACAAGATATTTTGAGGTAACGCCATAGCATATATATCTTGCTTCACATTCTGTCGAATGAGCACTATCAAAAAACTCGATGAGGTTCGGATCATTAAAAATCTCTGAAGCTTCATCGAAGGATATGCCGTGCTTGCGGATATTCAGTTCATTTTTTGCCTTGTCCCATTCCATAGTGTAATGCTAAATTGTATTACACTATTTGTCAATATCATACATGACGAAGACATCGGAATAAGTACCGCATTTCAAAACTTTCCGGCTTTTCGGATAGGTTTCGGCGTAATGGAGTGGAAAGAACAATCCTGTTGACGCTATAGTGTTCTCATGAGTTAGCAGGTGCTAACTCGAATAACAGTTCCGGCTGTTATGAGATGGAGCTATTGATACAAAAAGGAGATACTATCATGGAAGCAAAAACGGAAGGGGCGACTCGGCTGCGGTTAAAGGATATTATCACGCTTTCGATTTTTAATATCGCGATGTTGGTTATCATGGTGATTGTCAAGATGATTATGACGGTTGCCGCAACGCCTGCGCTCGATTACCTTTTTTATGTCGGCGTCATGGCTTTTTTCTGCGCGCCGCTGTACATCGTGATGTCCAACAAAACCGCAAAACACGGGACGTTTTTTATCACGGCTGTTTTTTGCGGTTTAATGATGGCGGCATTCGGGTCGGTGTGGTTTTCGGCAGTGATGCTTGCGGTCGGAGTGATTTGTGAGCTCGTGATGCTGGGGGATGCTGCTTATAAAAATCCGCTTCGGAACGGCATCGGGTATGTGGTGTATTGGACGCTGTACGCATGGGGCAGTTCAATTCCGCTGTTCTTTTTTAAGGAACAGTACTTAAAAAGTTTGGGCGATTCATATACCGAAGAAGGGAAGCAAACGCTGATTCACTTTTACGGTTCGGTCGATATGATGCTGCTCATCGGGTTGATTTCGGCGGTACTTGCAGCTCTGGGTTTTTGGGCCGGTATGCTGTTTTTCAAAAAGCACATCAAAAAAGCAAAGTTAGCGTAAGCCGTGCGGAATCTCGATCCTCGGACTCACCTTGCCGTTACGCTCTGCGCCGCCGTCGTTTGGTTTTTATATGAACGGCTCGGGCAAATGCACCTGCTGTGTCTTCTGGCAAGCTGCTATTTATGGCAGGCAAAAGAGGTGCGGACGGCGGAGCGCTTGTGTCTCTTCTATTGTATATTGCAGGCGCTCAGCCTTCTTTGCGCACCGCATACGGCGCTGCTGTATGTCATCCTGCACACCTTTGCACGGTCAATCCCGCTGGTGATGTTTGCCGCCGCTATCGCAACAAGCAATCCGAGCAGGCTGATGGCAAGCTGGCAAAATCTGCGTGTTCCCAAGCCCGTCCTGATTATGCTGTGTATGATGATACGCTTTTTTCCGGTACTGCGGAAAGAAATGGCATCGATCCGGCAGGGAATTAGAGCGAGAGGGCTGTTTCCTCATTGGTATGATTATCTCCGCCGTCCCGTTACGGTATATGAAAGTTTTTTTGTACCGTTTACCGTTCGTTGCCTAAAGTTATCTGCGGAATTGGGAGCAACGGCGGAGCTACGCGGCTTGGACGCTCCTACAGAACGAAGCAGCCTCTATGCCGCCCCCTTGTCCGTATACGACTATCTGACGGCGGGCTTATACGCCGCTGCGATGCTCTGTATATTATTCATTGATTGAACAATGACTATGATTAGCTTTTGTGATGTCTCGTTTTGTTACGGGGAAGAGGATGCGGAGGGCGGGATGGATACCTGCATCGAGGGGATGTCGTTTGAGATACGGGCAGGGGAATGTGTTGTTTTGTGCGGCAGGTCGGGGGCGGGAAAAAGCACCGTCTTGAGGCTGATCGACGGCTTGGCTCCGGCTTTTTATGAGGGGACGCTGCACGGTTCGGTGGCGGTTGCCGGGAGGGAGCCTGCGGCGATGACGCCTGAGCAGCGGGTTAGGACATTCGGGGTTGTGTTTCAAGACCCGCGCAGTCAGTTTTTTATGAACAGTGTGCAGGATGAAATTGCGTTTTCTGCGGAAAATATCGGGCTGGAGCCGAGGGTGGTACAAGAAAAGGTGCGGGAGGCTGCGGCATTGCTGGATATAGAACCGCTGTTGTGCCGGACGGTTGACGCACTGTCGGCAGGGCAAAAACAGCGGGTTGCGATTGCTGCGGCGCTCATTTTGTCACCTGATATTCTGATTTTAGATGAGCCTGCTTCCAATTTGGATACGGAGGGGTGCCGGATTTTGATCGGACTTTTGGCGGAGATTAAACGGAGGGGTACGACGGTCATCATTAGCGAGCACCGGCTGCACGCATTTTTAGGGATTGCAGACTCGTTTTTGCATATCGAACACGGCAGAGCGGCGCACCGATGGACGGCAGAGGAATTTGCGTGTTTGCCGGAGGATGCACTGAGGCGCTTCGGGTTCCGGTACCCCGGTATGGCGGAGCTCCCGTTACGCCGGAAAAAAATCCGTGCAGTAAAGGCAGCAGGAATAATTGCAGGAACGGCGGTATCAGCGGTAGCGGTTGCAGAAACAGCAGGAGCAAAGACGGCATCGGCAGAAAAACCAGAGGAAAAAATGCGCTCTGCATTGTGCGCATCGAATGTGACGTATTTGTACAAGCCGGTGAGAGCCGGAGTAAATGGGTGCGGAGAAAAAGACCGCGAAAAGGACGCCGCCGGGCTGGAATCGGTATGCGGTATCCGGAATATCAACCTTGTGTTTCCGCACGGGAGCGTTACCGCGCTGACCGGAGAAAACGGCGCCGGTAAAACGACCCTGTGCAAGGTGTTGTGCGGGCTGCTCCGGCAAAAGAGCGGCAGCATTATGCTGGATGGGCGGGAGCTTTCCTGTGCACAGCGGCGGCGCATAAGCTATTTTGTGATGCAGGACGCCGATTATCAGCTCTATTCCGACAGCATAATTAACGAGCTGCTGTTGGGACGGGAACCTTCACAAGACAACAAACGGCGTGCGGAAGAAGCTCTTGAGCTGTTCCGTTTGCAAGCGGTACGGAACCGGCATCCCGCCTCGCTGTCGGGCGGGGAAAAGCAGCGAGTGGTGATCGCCGCCGCGTACTGCTCGGATGCGGAGGTGTTTGTGTTCGATGAGCCGACCAGCGGCATGGACGGCGAAGGGCTTTTAAGTATGGCGCACTGGGCGGATATGCTTGCACAAGCGGGGAAAACCGTGATCATCATTACGCACGACGAGCTGCTCGCCGACATAGCCTGCGATTACAGGGTGCAGCTGATGAAGCATCCGTTAAAAAGCTATACCTGAATTTTTTGCAGATGTCCTGTATACTAATCGTCTGTTGTATCCCTATTTTATTAATATCTAAGTAAGTTGTAGCAAACGAATCTTTTATATTACCTCTTTAAACCCTTCTATTAGTCTTTGATAATACTTCTCTAAAAAAACGTTATCAGTTTTACTAAAATCGTGAGATGATCTTCTTTTTATAATTTTGAAAGCGCCCTATTAACTTTCCCAATCAATTGCCTTAATATTTTCCCCTTCGCCGAATTTTACGCAAAGTATTTCATCGCTTTCGTCCGGCGAAATCATAAAATCCATTGTGATATGCGGTTTTTCATTGTCAATCCATAAACCTAAATTCGTTACCGCCATTTTCATTACAAAGTCGGTAACCTCGTTCGGTAAGTCTTCAAGTCCACATTCTTCAATATGAAAGTTTATATAGTAATTGTCTTCTTTTAAATATGCTATAAGAGCTTTTCTTGCTTCTTGTATTTTCTCGTCTATATTTTCAAGAAAATGTGCATAAATATCCAGTATACCGTTCGGTAGTTCTACATTTTGATCGAACCAGAGACATACGTCTATTCCGTTAATTGTTTTTTCCCAAATCACATTCACATTATCTGCCGTATCAAAACTTAATTGACCGAAATATTGATGTTCTATCTTTTTCATACTTTAATTTCCTCAAGGCATTAATTCTTTTCCGATTTATTTATTTTTAAGTGTATCACATTTATTTTTCTTACTCAATTTAGATTAAACGGGTTGATTTGCAATAAACCAAAGAACCGGCATAAATAAAACGTAGGGCTTATGCCCATAGAACTTTGATGATTAAAGGTAAGTTTTCCCGACCAGCCGGAATTTTTAGCACCGTAAGCCTCATTTTAATATCCGTACTTCTTCCGATTTGCTGCAAGGAAGCAGAGCGTTGCGATAACCGCCATCAGCTCCGCGCCGACAATCGAAAGCCAGATACCGTCGACTCCCCAAAGAAGCGGGAGCAGCAAAACGGCTGCAGCTTGAAACACCACAGTCCGTAAAAATGAGATTGCAGCGGAAACGCCGCCGTTGTTCAATGCCGTAAAAAACGATGAGCCGAAGATTGCATACCCGGAACACAGAAACGAAAAGGCAAAGATGCTGAAGGCGTGGACGGTCATCGCAAAAAGACCTGCATCGTATCCGACAAATAGCGAAGCAAGGAGCCGCGATAATACAAGTGACGAAGCAAACATTCCTACTGCAAAAATTCCAATGAGTATGCTGCTTTTTCTTAACAGATTTTGTAATTCTTTATGATTTTGCGCACCGTAATGATAGCCGATAATCGGCGCCGTCCCGACCGAATATCCGATAAACAGCGCTTGAAAAATAAAGCCGACATACATCAATACACCGTAAGCTGCGACTCCATCCGCTCCTGCATAACGAAGGAGCTACACATTGTACAGCATACTGACTAGCGACATGGATATTTGACTGAGTAATTTCGAAAACCTGTTCGAGTAGCTTTTTATCAACGCGTTACCGTCAAAAGCCGTTTTACCGAGCCGTAAAAAACTCTTGTTCGGACGGGCAAAATACAAAATCGGAACGAAGTTTTACCGACATAGTTTGAAACAAAAAATCCATCGACAACATTGTAGACGGATGTAAAAATAGGCATAATGATAGTCGGAATGGTAAAGCGCAGCAATTTTATAAAGGTAAACCGCTCCGATAGTTGAATGGGCATGTGAAATCCTTGCTCCTTAATACAACCTAATAATTATAGAAGATTTTTAGGTTTGAATCGATAGGGTTGATTTCGGCGATCCATTGATAAAAGCCGCACAATGAAAGCCACATTTTTTCCTTGACATTGTGTCAGTAAAATCATATAGTACAGCTCATCACGCGAAAACAAAAAAATGTAAGGAAGTTTTATCATGCCGAAAACATCGCCTGAATATATGGAAAACCGCAGAAATGAAATCATCAATGCCTGTAAAAAGCTGTATGAGACCATGGATTTTAAAGACATTACGATAAAGGAAATCAGCACGGCAACCAGTTTTTCCCGCCCTTCCATTTACAATTATTTTAAAACAAAAGAAGAAATCTTTCTTGCAATTTTTCAGACGGAATATGAACTTTGGACGAATGAGCTCAATGCCATAAGGCAGGATCCTGCGCTGCCCGCAACTTCACTTCCGGAAAAAATCGCCTGCAGCCTTGAAAAACGCGGATTGCTTTTGAAGCTGCTCGCCATGAATCTGTACGATATGGAAGAACATAGCAGTCTGGAATGTCTGGTACGTTTTAAGCGCGCCTACAAAGCCGCTTTTGATGCCGTTGAAAATCTGCTCAAGCAGTTTTATCCTTCATTTTCGCCAGCCCGCCGCCAAGAATTCCTGTTTTCATTTTTCCCTTTCCTCTTTGGAATCTATCCTTACGCCTTTGCAACAAAAAAACAGATTGAAGCCATGAACCGGTGCGGCTTTGAATACCCAAGAGCCACGATTTACGAGCTGGTGTGTCAGTGCGTAGCACGGCTTCTTGGAAACCGCTAAAAACTGAAATTGGAGGATGCCCCATGTGCGAAGAATGTTATGTAAACGAAAGCAGAATTACGCCGCTGCTTAATCCTATTGAGTGTTTGGAACATCACACGCAGTATATATGCGGAACATGCGGACGATGTATTTGTATTGAGCATGATCCAAAGCGAGGCTTGCAAAGATGGAATTTCCCCTTTAAGTCATTGGAAATTGCAAAGCTGTACTTACGGACAGCGGATTATACGGAAAAAGAGCCTTGCGGTATTTACGAAATAGAAAACAGCAAGGGGAAAAAATCGTATAAAATTTTTCCTTTCTATGACGATGTGCTGCTCTTTTTGAAAAAAAACAAAGACAAGCAGTGCAAGCATACCGCGCCTCTTTTTACTGCCGGAGAATATAGAGAATACCCGCATACACAGATACGCAGATTGACGCCTGCTGAAGTAACACGCTATATGGATGAACGTGAACACGGCACCGCTGTATAAATTTCTTCCTGCAAAAAATTTTGACAACAAGAAATTTTAACCTGACATTATGTCAGTTTATCGTTATACTCTATCCATAAAACTGACATAATGTCAGTAATTGTTCACAGGAAACCGATATGCGAACGTACAGATTGTAAGAGAGCATAGAGGTTTTCCTCAAATTCATTTTGACTTACAGGAGGCAGAAAAGCTTATTTTTTCAGTTTTAATGGGAGCATGTATGGCGGCAGGTCTTTCGGCGAAAACGGCGGTAGTATATTTTAGCACAACCGGTACGACGGAACGGATGGCAAAAAATGCGGCAAGCGCGATGGGGGCGGATATCTTTGAAATAGAGCCTGTCCACAAATACACTGCTGCCGATCTGAATGGCTTATCGAAAACGATACAGCGGCGGATGCGGTACTATTGCAACAGCACGGAATTCCTGAAAGAATTGGCTCGGCCTAGAAATGCAAAAAATACAGGGATTCCGCATTTGAATTATAAAGTTATAATCTATAATAACTTATACGTTTTATGTTTTGTATTCTATTTTATAGCAAGTTATTATTATATAATGACCTAGACGGCTATAATGCGGAATTCCTGCAAAAAAATAGATAAAACTATTGCATATTTATGCTAATATGCTTCATAGTATTCCAAAGTCACGTGTTGCTTTATATATAGGGATTAGAATGATCAAAGATATTTTTTTACAAAAACTACAGCGAAAGTCAAATACTTTTGAAAAGGCAATTTCTACCAATGAAAAAAAAATATTTATACGATCTCTCTTTGGAAATTGACCGTCCTTATACCAACTTAAAAGAGTATCAGAACTATAAAAACGTTATCTAACAAGAAAAGGTGTATTAATATGGACTTGCCGATTGTCAAACGTATTGCAGTGCACGGCGTTATTGGGTAAATATATGCTGCGATTGGATAAAATAAATGCTAAAAACGTACAGGATATTTTAAAACTGAATGTTTCGGAAAATCAAAAAAGCTTTGTTGCAGGCAATGATGCCAGTATCATTGAGGCCTACACTGCCGTTACGGCAAACGGATATGCTTTTCCTTTTGGAATATATGATGATGAAATGCCGGTCGGTTTTCTGATGATAGGTTTCGGTGTTTACGATTATTGGGATGATGCACCGAAAATAGCCTACGGCAACTATAACCTTTGGCGGTTGATGATCGACGAAAAATATCAGAATAGAGGATACGGCAAAACTGCGGTTAGCCTTGCTCTTCAATTTATAAGAACATTTCCATGCGGTAAAACGGAATACTGTTGGGTATCGTATGAGCCCGAAAATAACATTGCCCGCCGGTTATATGCTTCGTTCGGTTTTTACGAAACGGGTGAAACCGACGGAACGGAGCTGATTGCGCTATTGAAGTTGTAGTTCGGAATGTGCCGGGAAATTATGCCGGCGTTCCCGGCGAACAGACAAGCAACGAATGGTGCGAGCCGGTAAGCGATGCGGAATACGGGAAGCTTATACCTATTGTCAATTAAAATATATCCTTGACTTTTTCATCCCTCCTGTTTATTATAGACACTCGTTCTGTGAGTGTTTTTTCTTTATACGGTTAGCGTGATCTAAGGTATAAGGTGAGCGACTAAAATATCGCCGCTCACCTTAACCGTCAAGTTTTCTGATCGAAAACTTGCTTATTGACGTGTGCGCGTTCCGCGCACGAATTCGTCCGCCTCCAAAATTGATATTTTGTTCGGTTGTCGAATTTATAGGAAGGTATAACTTCGACCGCTCAAATAGCGCGGTCTCGTTAACCGTCGAGTTTGCCGTTCGGCAAACATCGCTTATTGGCGTGTGCGCTGCCGCGCACCAATGCAACAGTTTCCAAAGTTCAAACTTTGTTCAACTGTTGCATTTTAAGGAACTTATAAAGTAGAAGGAATATCTAAAAATGTTCCTCAGTTTGTAGAAGATGGCGAAAGGAGCCGATTTTTGAAGCGTAATAGCAAAAAGCCCGAAGTCCGTAAACAGGAATTGATCGAAATTGCAGCGAAACTCTTTGCGGAAAAAGGATATGAGGCGGTATCCGTACGAGACATCCTTGATGTCGTCGGCGGAGCGCCCGGTATGTTTTACTACTATTTTAAGTCAAAACAAGATATTTACGTTGCAGCGATGGAGCAATATATTTCCGAACGCTTGGAACGAAAGTGCCGGATGCTTGAAGATGATACCCTTCCGTTCCGTAAAAAACTCGCCGCTTTTCGCAGTATGATCAAAGAGGATATCAGCGGGTATATGGAGCGCTTCATATCAAACAGCGATGCTTCGATTTCGGATACTTCGTATAAAATCTGGGATTTTGTCCAGATGCTAAACCGCATGGTTAAACCGTATTCAAAGTTTCTTTTGCAGGCATACAACGAAGGTCATCTGTCCACTCGGCTAAAAATAACGGAAGAAAATGCGGCGGTCTTTGCCACTTTTATACTGTACGGCTCATGGGGAATTATCTATAACGGACAATTTACCGATAGCGGTCAAAACTTTACCATGGAGGATGTAATAGCGGTTACCGACAAACTTTTACAATAAATGACTATGAATACTTCTGATAGTATCTACTGGATTGAATGTCGACTTTCTATTTTTTTAATAATAAGGGCGGCTTTTTGCGGCAAGCCGCAAAAACCAGGCTTTGCGGGGTTCCGCTTTTCGCTCCATTCCTCCGCTTCGCTTCGGAACCGCCCCGCCTTAGGAAATCGGCGGGACGGCCCCTACAATCCTTGCCGCAGGAAAATTCGAACTTCCAGCTCATAATATTATTGAAAATTTTAGAAGTTTATCGGAATGTATTCTTTGACACCTACAGCAACGGGAATGATCCTTACGGACATTCCCGTTGTTGCGTTTAAGGGGGTATGGAACGAATTCTGTCTGTCGTTTTTAAAAGTATCGATGCAACGGCTGAACTTAAAAAAATGAAGATAGCGCATAATGAGCAGATTATGCAATTGGGAACCTCTAAAAACTTCAGTTTTTATAGATGCCCAATTATCAAGAAATAAAAAGAGCGCAGCTGATCAGTTGTGTTCTTACTAAATAGAGAAAAGGAGTTTTTATGGACAACCAAAAAAACACAAAGTCCGCGAGAGGAGCGATCTCCGCAGGTCTTTTTATTGCGCTCTATCTTGTAACCTACGTTATCATCGGCGCTATCTGTATGCCTGTTGCAGTGCTTTTCCTGCTGATGCCGGAATTGGTAGCGTTTTTTGCTGCGCCTATCTACCATACGATGCTGACCAAGGCGCCGGGATGGATTTCGATTTTTCTTGCAGCGATCATTCCCAGTCTGGTGTTAATTGCAACAGGGCACATTCCCATTGCGCCGTTAGTTTCCATTCCGGTAGGCATTATCGCCGTGCTATTAGCAAAGAACGGGCACTATAGAAGTTTTAAATGGAATGCAATCAGTCACGCGGTTTTTTCTTTAAATCTATTCGGAGGTTTTCTCCCTATTTGGGTTATGCGGGATTACTTCTTTCAACATACGCTCGAAGGAGGAATGAGCAAAGCTTTTTGCGACACTGTCCGCTCGCTTACGCCATGGTGGGTACTTCCGGTTATGATGATTGCAACAGCGCTCTGCTCGCTGCTCGGCTCTTTGTTCACAAAAAAAGTATTGCATAAACATCTGGAAAAAGCAGGCATCGTGTGAAGCAGACAGCGAGCGTGCCCTATAACACAAAACGGCAGCATAACGGATGGGTATTCGATCCCAGAACTAAAATGATAGTGCTTATTGAACTTGATATGCTGATTTTTTTAAGCCGCTCGCTGCTTTATGAAACGGGCGTATTCTTGCTGTGCTCTCTCATTCTTCTGGTCGGCGGTCAACGCAAAACCGCAATCAAGTATATCGGTCTATTTGTAATCTTTGTCGGTATTGAACACCTGATACGTCCGTATATGGCTCATTTTTCGGTTTCTCTGATTTACTTTGCCGTTGTCATTATACGCAAGGTGTTACCGGTTTTTATTTTGGCGAAGTGGTTAATTGCAACAACGGAAGTCAGCGCTTTTGTTGCCGCACTATGGAAAATGCGGCTGCCGAGAAATATGATTATAACCGGCTCCGTTATTTTCCGCTGCTTCCCTACGATTCGGGAAGAATGGACTGCAATTCAATCCGCTATGCGTATGCGGGGAATTGAATGCAATGTGCGCAATCTTTTATTCAAGCCGTCGGAAACGATTACGTATACTTTAATTCCTCTTTTTATTTCAATCTTGAACATCAGCGATGAATTGGCTCAGGCGGCATTATGTAGGGGGCTTGATAATCCGGGGCGTCATACCTGTATGACGGAAATAGGATTCAGGCTGCCGGATATCCTTTTTTTAATTCTTGTTACGGGTATTTTTACCGGCGTCTGTACCGCTAAAATGCTGGGAGTGATGCTATGATCAATATCCAAAATGTTTCTTTTTCTTATGAACAAGCGGATGCGCCAAGCCTCAAAAATATTAGCCTTTCAATTAAAGCAGGTGAATGTGTGCTGCTTTGCGGGAAAAGCGGGTGCGGAAAAACGACGCTGATACGGCTCCTCTGCGGTATGCTGCCTGATTTTTATAACGGCGCTTTTTCCGGCAGTGTGTCGGTTAAAGGAATTGATCCTGTGAGCGCACCGATGTATGAGATTGCAAAAACGGTCGGCACTGTTTTTCAAAATCCGCGTACGCAATTTTATACCGTGAATACGACAAGCGAAATTGCATTCGGATGTGAAAATCTCGGAATGGAACCGAAGGCTATAAGGAAGCGGGTAGACGATACGGCCGATGCGCTGCACATAAGAACACTGCTTGACCGAAATATTTTTCAACTTTCAGGAGGAGAAAAACAAAAAATCGCATTTGCAAGTATTTATGCCGTTCATCCCGATATTTACGTTTTAGACGAACCTTCTTCCAATCTGGATAATCACGCTATCGGTGAATTGCAAGCAATTTTGCACCTTTTGAAAGCACAAGGAAAAACAATTGTTATAGCAGAACATCGAATGTGGTATCTTAAAGAATTGGCGGATTGTGCTCTGTATATGAAAGACGGCAAAATCGAAAAAGAATACACCATGCGTGAATTGGATTCTATGTCGATTGCGGAACGTATGGAAACAGGTATCAGGCCGGTTTCGTTATACGATTTTTTTCCCATTATAAAAGAGCAGAGCGAAAGTAGCGGCGATATAAGAGCCAATGCTTCAATACAAATGAAGAATGTTTATTTTTCTTATAAGAAATATGAGAGGAAATCATCGCTTGCTGTACCGGATGCGTATTTTCAATCGGGGACTGTGATTGCGGTTATTGGAAATAACGGAACTGGAAAATCGACATTGGTTTCAGTGATAGCAGGACTATTAAAAAATAAGAGAGGCGTTATTAGTGTGAACGGAACTATTCAATCCGCAAAAGAACGTTTGTCGATGAGTTATATGGTGATGCAAGAAGTAAATCATCAGTTGTTTACGGATAGCGTAAAAGAAGAAATTATGCTCGGCGTTAAAAATCCTGACGAGACGGTATTGAATACCGTTTTAAATAAGATGGATATAGAGCCCTTAAAAGACCGGCATCCTATGACATTATCCGGTGGTCAAAAACAACGAGTTGCGATTGCAGCCGCCGTTTTTTGCAAAAAGAAAATTTTGATTTTTGATGAGCCGACAAGCGGTCTTGATTTTTTTCACATGACGCAAACGGCGGAATTGATTAAAACACTGAAAGCCGATGACACGTATATATTCGTGATTACGCATGATTACGAATTTATTGTAACGGCTTGCGATATCGTTGTTGAAGTAAAAAAGGGCAGCATTGAAGCTCAGTACCCATTAGATGTGCAAGGGCTTCACCGATTACGAAACGGTATGCTTTAACGGTGTGTTTTATTGAGGGCACCATCATTGGTTTAAGCATAGACCGGAAAAAAATAAAATGTTTACAGTCGTTCTTAGAAAGCCTCTGACAGTTATCTTATTTATTCGGAAAAATTATGTTATTTTACAAAGCAATCAACGATTAAAATCAACAACCCCGACGCTCGCGTCGGGGTATTAAACGCACGAATAGAAAGGAGGACTCGTATGTATCAGGCTATAACAGAGGAAGATCGGACCGAATTAGTAACGGCTCTCTATAATCAAGTGCTAAAGGATAGCTGGGATGAAAGAAAAGAAAAAAACGGAGAATATCTTGTATGTTACTGTAAAATACAAGATGCCGCCTTTACAACCGAAATGACGGAGAATGAAATAAAAACTTCTGCTCGATTAACGATAGACATATTAGAGGAACTTAAAAACATCAATAATACAGGACTGAATAAAGAGAAATTTAATACTCTGTTAAAACAATGCACTACAGAAAACGCCGGGATTACCGGCTATTTGGGGATTTGGGATGAAGTATTCCGTACCGAAAAAATACAGCTCATGTTTTCCGAAATCGATCGAATAAAACAAGTCGGTGGAGCATACGCAGCTATTCTTGCGCATCCGCAACTGATACAGACCATTATTGCTATTTATGATGTTTTAGTAGATTCTTTTGATGATGAGCATTTATATTGCACAAGCACCTATTTTTTATTGCGGGGGATTATGCGGATGCGTTCCCGTGAAACATAAACATATTTGCCAATCTGAGGAGGAGCGATAAACAGTTCGGCGCACAGTCCTACGGAATAATCGACACAATTTCCATTACAATCAGTCCTGAAAAATTTATGCTTGATAGGGATGAAGTTGCTTCTTACACGATAAAAATCGCATATTCTGCTGAGGGCGAAACTGAAGAAGGAGAGGACGAGGTTACTATGGAAAAAGATAGAAAAAGCGGCGAATGGCAACAAGCGGCTCAGTGTACTGTCAGCGTGTACCGTCTGTCTAATTTTGTTTTTGACCGCAGGCATCTTCACTGTCCACAGGGGGTGAAAACTGTGTTTGCTATTTGTATATTTCTAATGTAAAACTGATATCTTCTAAAATTGAAATTAGATATTGAATGTTTTCATTTCTTCTATTGAGAATCGCATTGTAAAGAGTTTTTAATACATCTTTTATTAGGAAAAATAAAAACAGTATTACTGCTACGATATAAATACTTGAAATTAAAATTCTAATCAACTCCGATAATTGATTTGAAGATTTACATGTATCAAATATTAGTGATATCCACTGTTCCCAGATAGGAAGAAGAAGAACAGATATCGAAACTGGTAAAACAATATCAAAATTATTTTTCTTGATAATATTTTTTAATTTTGGAACCATAACGTTTATTTTAACATAATCATAACAGTTAATTTTTTTTAAATAGTCTTCAACAATACTTACTTCAAATTCATGTAGTATCTTTCTATTTTTTGCTGAATTCCAGAAACCTTTATTTTTTATTCCTAAAACTTTCTTTGCTTTTGAATTAAACATAAAAAATAAAACAATCGAAGGAACTGCCATAATCAATAATGCTAAGTCTTCCCACCACCAAACTTTATTATAGAATTTTAAAAGTAATGGATAGAAGAAAATAAAAATAGGTGAGACGCACAAAGAAAATGTCCGAAATTTCATTTTTGAAAAAATTCTATTCCAATCATCAGCTTTGCTTATATATTCGTTTATCAATCCTTCAAGCATTTTTTTTCTCCAGATATAATTTTCTATTTTACAAAAATATCTACTAATCCTCTTTTTCAAGGATTTCTGCAATCTTTTCAAATGTTTTTCCATTTCGAATCGTAATGTGCTTATAAAAATCTTGTTTCATTAGTTTTTTGTGATAGATAGTTTTTAAATATTCAGATTCGGTATACTTTCCCCAGAATACTGCGTGTCTGCCGACATATACTATTTCATTGTATAATTCGGATTTATTTATAAAATCTATAATAACTGATTTGTTAATGTGATTTGGTATAAAAAGAACATCTTTTCTTGCAAACTCTTCTTTCCACCAATCAGGTAATTCTTCTTTTTCTTTTAAATACTCTTCTTTGCTAATCAAAGCAAAAGGAATAGAAAAGTCATAATTGCTCTCTAACAAATGTGTTATCTTTGAGATACAATTCTCATAACTTTGAGCACTACTAAAAAATAAATTCCCGCTGTTGATATAAGAATCAACGCCTTTAAAACCATCATTTGACAACAAGTTTTTTAAATCACTCATTGATACTTTGTTTTTTCCGCCTACATTTATGCCGCGTAATAAAAGTATGTATCTCATCTCATTTATCCCTACAACTTCTAATTCAACGCACTATAGATTATCCTCATTTTACATACTACATCTGAAATGCCGTTATCAAAAAACATATTCCGGCTATAAGTGAAAACGGAGTCATAACATATTTTTCTTTCCTACTTTTTGAAATCATGTTCATAATAGTATTCAAAGATAGGTAAGCGGCAAAGAAGAAACAAATATATTTAGTAACTTGAAAAGGCAACCACAAGGAAATAAAACCTCCGGCTTGCAAAATAATTATCATTGCAAAAATTTGGATAGCCACCGAAATGATTGCCGCAACTCTAAATTTCTTAGGTAAGATTTTATGTTGTCCACCCATTGTAAATTCGCCCAAAGGCAAACCGCAAGCAACAAGAACTGTCATAGTTGCTATAACTCCAAATAATACTGCACCTAATATTGAAAGCATAAATCAATATTCTCCCTTCGCAAAATACAAAAAACATCAAAGGTCATTATCTGCTCGTCAAAATTATACTTTGATTATGTTCCTTTTATCATTTTCAATGATAACGGCTTGAGAATTATTGATGGCGCATATTTCCAGTTGCGGAAATGCTTGCATAATTTGTTCTGTAACCTTTTTAAACGGCGCGGTAAGATAATGCGGCAGAATATAAAAATCAATAAGATGTAATCCGGCATAATCGCTTTGAGAATAATCTTCCGGAATAGGATCCATTTTTTTAATGTAAGAAATTGTCGGGGCGCAGACAATAGCTCCCGCCGACTCTCCGATGAATAATTTTCCGTTTTCTATGTGCTGCTTTAATAGTTTATCAGCGCCGGTTTTTCTTAATTGGTCGATAAGAAAAAATGAATTGCCGCCCGTAAAATAAATAATATCGGCATCTTCAAACAACGCTTGTATTTTTGGAAATGCTTCACTTGAAATATCGACTTCCGTCAGCAGTGCTCCCGATTTTTTGAATACATTGCGTGCCGAACCGACGTATCCCGTATATCCTTCATGTATCGATGCGGTGGGAATAAACAAAACTTTTTTCCCGGCAATTTGTTCTTTTATCGCAGATCCGACACTTGAAAAGTGTGAACATAAAAATAAGTACATAGCTGTATAGCTCCTCTTTAAAACAGTATATCAGTTCTACGGCTTTATTGATAGCGATAGTCCGTTCGATTGTAATTCCGGTTGGAAAGCCTCTTCTTCTATCCTACTTTAATGAAGAGGAAGTCGGAGCTGTGGTGCAAAAGACCCGAAGCTCATAAATGGATGGAAAAATACGGAGTTGTGCATGAGGCTTGGGCACCGTTCGGTGAGGGACGCGGCGGGCTTTTTGAAAATCCCGTACTGAAGGGAATCGGCGCGGCATACGGAAAAAGCACTGCGCAGGTAATGCTGCGGTGGCTCTTACAGAGGAACGTCGTCGCGCTTGCAAAATCGACGAGGGCGGAGCGCATGGCGGAAAATATCGCCGTGTTCGATTTCCGTTTAAGCGGAGATGATATGCAGCGTATCGCCGCGCTGAAATAGCGTAGCTGAAAAACACTGCGAAGATTTTGCCGTTTTGCACACATGAAGGAAGCGGAGATGCGGGAACTATGCGGAAAATTCAATCGGCGTGCCCCAAAGCAACCGTTCTCAAAGCGTTTTCGATACGCGGACAAGCTGCACAACATTCCCGCGACGCGGCAAAACGTGACACGCTCAAACGGCTCGGCAAAATCAAGGTGAATTGATGTAAGAACCTGAACTGAGTATCTATTACCAATTACAGTTATCAATCAGATGGAGGTATAAAGATAAAGCTATTGCCGTTCAGGTAATCAATCTTTTAGATGAAATAACGGCAACGCTTGCCCACGACAACAAGCTCACCGATGAAGAAGATTCGCTTAGAAAAGCACTCGGCTACGGCTGGAGCGTGGCAATTGTTCATGCGCCTGCAGAAGGAAAAAAAGCTTTTGAAAAACTGTTACAAAAAAACACTAAGCATATCAAATGGATTATGAAAGAAAACTTAAAAAAGTACCGGCTGATAAAAACAGATTCAGAATAGGTTAAAATGATCGAAAGTAAACTGAAATAAAACGGCTATTGCCCAAATGAAAACATTGGGCGAAAATAGGGCAATAAAAAGATTGGAGAGCAAAAATAATTGACGGAATATCATTGTGGATATTACTGCCGTCCTCGCCCAAAAATGTACATCCGTGTACATTTTTGGGCTGCAAGTTTGCGGAGCAAACTTGTTACTACATGGAACCAGCGGCATCCGTGCCGCTTCTTTTCACGTAGTGTCGTTTATAAAAATAAAAGACGGTAAAATTGTTTTGATGGATGAGTATTGGGGCGATGACGGAGCGCCGCCGCAATGGAGATTGGAAAAAAAACTTGGAACAAGAATACATACATAAGGAGGAAGATTTTATGAATTCATATCAAGATGCAAATGCGGCGGTCATTGACCGCTGGGTTGCAGAAGGTTGGGAATGGGGAAAACCCGTCGATCATCAAACCTACCTCAAGGCGCAGAATGGGCAGTGGTCTGTGCTTTTAACACCGACAAAACCGATGCCACACGAATGGTTCGACAGCTTAAAAGGAAAAAAACTTTTGGGACTTGCTTCGGGAGGCGGTCAGCAAATGCCTATTTTTACCGCAGCCGGGGCGGAATGTACTATTCTGGATTATTCGGAAAAACAGCTTGAATCGGAGCGGACTGTTGCCGAGCGCGAAGGGTATCGAATCAGTATTGTGCGTGCGGATATGTCAAAACCGCTACCTTTTGCCGATGCCTCTTTCGATATTATTTTTCATCCGGTGAGCAACTGCTATATTGAAAAAGTTGAGCCGGTGTTTGCCGAATGTTTCCGTGTACTCAAAAAGGGCGGCGTGTTACTGTGCGGACTGGATATCGGTATCAACTATATCGTCGATCAAAAAGAAGAGAAGATTATCAATGCACTGCCGTTTAATCCTCTGTTGTACGAAGCGCACCGCAAGCAACTTGAAGAGTCGGACTCAGGCTGGCAATTTTCGCACTCATTGACCGAACAAATCGGCGGACAGCTGCGTGCAGGTTTTACGCTCACCGACATCTATGAAGACACGAACGGCGAAGGACGTTTGCACGAATTGCATATCCCGTCATTCATTGCAACACGAGCAGTGAAGTAGTGTGCGGATATTGCCGCGGAGGAAGGTAGGGCAAATACCCGCTCCGGACTGCGCGGTTCGCTTCCCGATATCAGCGCCTATGATACGATTGTGCTGGGCTATCCCTGTTGGTGAGGTAGGTTTAGCTTCAACCGCTAAATAGCCCGCTTAAACTGCTTCGGTTTCCATTTTTCTCATTTCGTTAAGCATCAAAAGCAATCCGCTTACAATCATACTAAAATCTACGATTGGTTCCGCCCACCAAACGGCTGTCGCTCCAAATAATTTTGGTAACAGGAGTATGGCCGGAATAAATAATACCAATTGTCTAAGCATCACAATCATACCTGCTTTTTTACCGTCGCCGATTGATTGGAAAAATGTAAGCGTCATAATCATAATTCCATACAAGATAAACGTAGAATAAAACATCTTAAAGTTTATCACACCTGCTTCAATAATCTCGCTTCTTACACTAAACAATGACAATAATTTTTCCGAACAAAACATTGACGGTATCCATGAAACTGCTGCAAGAATAGTTGCTCCATACATAAAAACCTTCATCGTATCTTTTACTCTTTGATATTGCTTCGCTCCGAAATTTGCTCCGATAACAGGCTGCAATCCTTGACTCATCCCCCATAGCGGAATAAAAGAGAACATATACAGTCTCATTGTAGCGGCCATTAAAATCCCCCAATTATCTTCTCCGTATGTAAAGGCTTGCTTAAATAAAAATGTTTGCTGTACTGCAAATAAAATTTGCATCATCATCGCCGAAGTTCCGATGCTGAACATTTCACTATATATTGCCTTGTGTTTTTGAATGTTATGGATACCCACAAAAGCGCTCTTCTTTGCAAAATAATGAAAGGTTAATACGGCTTGTACAATTTGAGATAGTACCGTTGCAATGGCTGCACCTTCAATAGCATATTCTCCCATGAGTTTCATAAAAATAGGGTCTAAAATAATGTTTAACAGCGCACCGGCTCCCATAATCAACATGGACTGCTTTAATGCCCCTTCACCGCGCATCGTCATATTACCGGCCTGAGCAAAATTAACGAATATGGAACCAAAGAACACAACTCTCAAATATCTAACACCAAGTTCTTTAATATTCCCTTTAGCTCCTACCAAATCCAAAAAATGAGGTGCAAATACCAAGCCTAATATTGTGATAATTACAGAAAACAAAACAACCCAATAGCAAAAGTTCCCGAATATTTTGTCTGTTGTTTCTTTATCTCCTTTGCCTATTGCTCTCGATAGTATTGAAGCGCTGCCGACACCTATCAAAGCGGATATGCCGCCGTTTATAATTGTCAAAGACATAGATACACTGATTGCTGACATAGCGTAATCGCCAATCAGCCGTCCCGCAAATACTCCATCCATAAACGGATACAATCCTATAACAATCATCCCAATTATTCCGGGAATTGCCAGCTTAAATAACAGTTCTTTGGGACTCTTGGTTAAGAGTTGTGTTTTCATATCTTCTTTCATTACATTACTCTCTCTATATGTGTTATCTGTTTTCTACATCAACGATGTACTGTATCATTGTTTCTTTTATATATTTTTTATGTTTGCTGTAAGACTTTCTCGCACCAAGAACTTCCGAACTTACTATCAATCCATTGATATAATTCACTAAAAAACCGTCTCTAAATATATTCGCTTTAATTCCAAGTTGCTTAGCAATTAAAGTAAGCTCATCAGTCGTCTTGCGTTTTAATTCCCGATACAATTTTTCCAAATCATCATTATAGTTTTTTGCCTGTAAAAGCAGAGCGTACAGTTTCATCAAATCCGTGTCGGCTAAGGACTTGTCAACTAAAATTTCACCCATTTGCTGATATTTATCTTTGCCTTGATTATTTTTTAAATACTCGCTTATCAAGCTATTTCTATAATTATTTCCATCAAGCATTAAGTCTTTCAGCATTTCATTTGTACTTGCATAATGATGATAAACGCCTCCTCTGCTCATACCTATTTCCGTAATAACATCTTCCATCGTTGTACTTTGAAAGCCTTTTGTTAAAAAACACCTTTTTGCCGCTTCTCGAATTTCTTTTTTTCTCATTTGTCCGACTTTTTGTTCTTCTTCTTTCAAAATAAAATTACTCCTTGCTTGTTCAAAAAACCGACATTTATGTCGGTTTTTTGAATTATAGTTCTATTAAAAGTCAGTGTCAAGTACGGATGTGATATACAGATGCCAATACGTCGGGCTATATTAAACTCGGATCTATCACCGATGCGAAAAATCTGAAAGCGACGATCGATAAGGCAAAAGAGAACGTCTCATTCGTCCGGGCAAAAAGCACGGAAAAAGAAAAAGGCAGCGCCGCTTTGACACCGGAACAGCAAGAGGTGTATGCTGCTTATGAAGAAATCTGCCGCGCATTGATTGCCAAAGACCGCGCAATAGTAACAGCCGTAAGGAAGAAATGTTAATCAAGTTCCGGGTATCAGGTATTCAGTTGTACGATGACGCTGGAAGAACAGGAACGCACCTTGGGTTCGTGGCATCCTGAAGATTAGATTTTATGGGAGGAAGATATCGTCCTGGTCGATGCGCTGACCGAAAATCTTAGGCGGGTGGGTTTTAAAGTTGCAAGCGTCCTGCGAACCACCGGCGACGGATATTACGAAAGCTGCATCGGCGCAATCGAAAACAATCAGATTGAGGTTACCGTGTAACGGGAGAGGCAAAAAATCGGAATTGCAGGAGGTACATCAAATGGACACATATCTTTGTGAAACAAAAATGCTCGATTATTCCAATCCGAGTATTAAAGCGCTGATACAAGAAAAAAACTGGCGCACGCTTGATACGTTTGAGCGCATCAAATCGATATACAATTTTGTGCGTGATGACATTCTCTTCGGTTATAATATCGACGACAATATCAGCGCTTCAAAGGTTTTAAAAGACGGGTACGGTCAGTGTAACACGAAAGCCACGCTGTTTATGGCGTTGCTCCGCGCATGCGGTATTCCGTGCAGGATACACGGATTTACAATAGATAAAAAACTGCAGCAGGGCGCAATGACGGGCTTTGTGTATAGAAATGCGCCGAAAAATATTTTTCACAGTTGGGTCGAAGTGTATTTTGAAGAGCGCTGGTATGAGCTTGAAGCATTGATTCTTGATACGCAATACCTTACTAAACTGCAAGCGATGCATAAAACCTGTACTGGCGCCTTTTGCGGATACGGCGTAGGTGTAAAAGATTTTAACAAGCCGGTGATCGACTTTAATCGGAACGACACTTATATCCAAAGCGAAGGCATCAATCAGGATTTCGGCGTATACGATTCTCCCGATGAACTTTTAAAAGAGCATCATCAGCAAATGTCGCCGCTCAAGCGGTTTGCGTATCGGCACATCGGGCGGCACTTGATGAATCGCAATATCAAAAAAATAAGGAACGCCTAAAAGGCCGCATAATTTTTTCATTAGTTCGTAAATGTCATTTTTTTTGTCTCCATCTCGTCTTATGCCTACAGCCACGACAATAACTTCAACTTCAGTCTCTTTAACTTGATAAATTATTCTGTATCGTTGTCCAACAGAACGAATGGAGCGATAATCTTGTAAATTGCCTTTCAAAGGCTTTCCTACTTTCAGAGGATATTCTTTTAACACCTCGATCTTTTCCATAATCTGCTGTTGAGATTTACCGTCAAGTTTAGTGATAAACTCTGCAGCAATTTGAGTTAATTTTATTGTGTACACATTAGACCTGCCTTGAATGTGTCAAAATCTACAAGTTTGTTTTCATTTATCTGTTTAATTCCCATAGACAGGTCTTTTGACAATTGTTCGTCTGCCAGTATTTCCAAAGTTTCCTGAATACACTCATAGGTATCCCAGCGAAGCAAAGCAAATACTTCTTTGCCATGATTAGTAATAGAGATTGTATCATCATAATCCATCGTATTTTCGAGTGATGTGATTTTCTTTCTTGTCTCCGTTATGGTCATAGTTGAAATCATAAAAACCTCCTATTTGCTTATAATGTACACTATTTTGTACAAAAACAACAATTACCTATTTTGGCAGCAACAGCATAACAACAGGAATCAGCACAATGAATAAAATGGTGCTTGTTGTCACAACGTTCGTTGCATACTCTATATCGCCATTGCCTTCATCGGCCAATATAGGCAGTACTGTTAGCGCCGGTACCGCAGTCTGAACAATTAATGTCCGGCGTAAAACGCTGTCGATTGTCATTCCTGTCTTGGCGGAAGCAAATATAATAAATGCCATCACAAGTGGACTTAATATAAATTTTCCAAGGAGCGCCGTCACGGTATCCCTATCGAAATGAATGCTCTTTAAGCCGGCCTTCGATAAAACAACCCCGATATAGATCAGCGAGAGCGGTGTTACAAGATTCCCGAGATAAGTAAAAGTCGCCATTATCATCGCAGGAATTGTAATCCCCGATAATAAAACGGCGATTGCAATGATGAATCCGATGATAGGCGGGGATAAAATCTTTTTGAGGTTGATTTTCCTGCGGGAAAGGCTGTCCGCTTTAGAATCGTTCGCAATAAGGATGGAACCTATCGTCCATGTCGATATCGTGTTCAATACGTAATATACAAGAAAATATTTGACTGCAGCATCTCCAAACAGTGCTTCGTTTAGGGGCATTCCGATAAAAATCGTATTGGCATTTACAATAGTGTTGACAAATATCCCGCGCCTCCCCTTCGGGATCTTTGTAACCTTCATGAGAAAAAAAGCAAATACATAATTCACTACAAATGCGGCAGCCCCGATTAACAGAGGAAGCGCAAGCGTTTTTAGTTCGGCTACAGTTAGGTTTTTTGTGACGGAAATAAAAACGGAGGCCGGTAATGCGATGTTCATTACGAGATAGGATACATTCGTATTGAAGCCGTCATCAATTCTTTTTTTCTGATGAATAAGGTATCCGATTAAAATCAAAATTATAATCGGCATAATGCTTTTTACGACATCAACAATTACCATAACCGCCCCCGATTGTTCGTATAAGCCTCGTTCGTATCGATCGTGCTTTAATACTCCGGCTTCCAGATACAGCTTTTGACCGTTTTTTCCACGTCATCCGTTGCAACGCGGTTTAATTTTTGACGGACGGCACACGAAGCAACTGCGACGGCAACCGCTTCGGAAAATTCCGTCAGCCGCGCTACCGGAGGCAAAACCGCTTCTCCGGGTTTTCCGGTTTCAAGAAATGCTCCAAGCGAGTGTGCGGCTGCCGAGATCATTTCATCTGTCATCAGCTTTGAATTTACCGCGATACTGCCTAATCCCAATCCCGGATAAATCAGCGCATTATTTGCCTGCCCGATTGTGTACGTGACGCCCTTGTATTCCACCGGATCGGCAGGAATTCCCGTTGCCACCATTGCGCGGCCATCCGACCAATGAATTAAGTCTGAAGCCGTAGCTTCAGCCAGCTCTGTAGGATTACTGAGCGGGAAAATAATCGGATGTTCACACCATGATGCCATAGCGCGGACAATTTCTTCCGTAAAGGTTCCCGGCGTTGTCGATGTTCCCACAAGAATCGTCGGACGTATTGCCATAACAGCTTTTGTAAGAGAGGTAAGGCTTGCCGTATCGGCAAATTCGCTGCGTTTCCGCGCAAACGGTTTCTGTTCAGGCGTCAGATCATCCATGTCGTCAAACAAGAGCCCTTGCTTATCTACCATATAAAAGTGCTTGCGGGCTTCCTCTTCAGAAAGACCTTGCGCAACCATTTCTCTGAAAATACGATCCGTGATTCCGGCTCCTGCCGTTCCCGCACCGAAGCATAGATATATCTGCTCTGTAAGCTTCTGTCCGTTGATTTTCATGGCGCCGAGGATTCCCGCAAGTGTAATGATACCGGTTCCCTGACAGTCATCATTGAATACGGGGAATGTTTTGCGGTATGTCTGCAGAACCTTTGCAGCATTCGATCTGCCGAAGTCTTCAAAGTGAAGGTATAAGTCTGGGAAAAGCCGTTCCGCCGTCATTACAAATTGATCGATGAATCGGTAATAGGTATCTCCATATATTCTTTTGTGATGATTGCCCAGATAGAGCGGATCATTCAGCAGCGTGTCTCTATTTGTTCCACAATCCAGCACAACCGGCAGCACCGATTTCGGGTCAATTCCAGCAGCAGCAGTATAGACCATCAGCTTTCCTACGGAGATATCAACGCCATTCGTTCCCCAATCACCGATACCGAGTATACCCTCTGCGTCTGTAGCAACGATAAGTTTGATGTGTCTGTCAGCGGCGGCATGACGAAGCGCATCTTCAATTTGCTCAGGAGAATCAATCGACAGGAAAGCTGCACCCTGCGTATCGACAAACTGCTCGCTATACTGCTCGATACTTTCTGCGATAACCGGATCATAAACAATCGGCATCAACTCTACAATATGTTCATGGAATACGTGATAGAAAAGTGTTCGGTTGTGATTGAAGATATCCATAAGGAATCTTCTTTTTTCTATTCTGGAAGTTTTCCGTTCCATCTGGCGGTAGATTCTGTCGGCTTGCGTTTCAATATCGTCAACACAGGGAGGAAGTAAACCTTCCAGATGATACTGTTTCCTTTCTTTCGCGGAGAATGCTGTTCCTTTATTCAGAAACGCATCATTGATAAGGTCATAGCCATATTTTTCCATACGTGTTCCTCCATATTGCCGTTGTGGTTATCTGATTTTCTACTATAATAGAATATACCACCCTAGTTCGGAGTATAGCATAGATACGGAGTGTTGGATAGGTTAGTTTTTTTAACAAATCAGCAAAGAACCGGATAAGAAGATTCAAAGATTTTTTCAAGCTTTGTAGAAACAGCAGAGTTCTTCCATAAGTATATTCCTTCCGTAGTCCTCAGAGAAGACCTTGTACTTGCCAGGTCTATAGCCTTCGGCTAAAATGTAATCACAATACATATTAGCCGAAAGGAGCCCGTATGCGTTATATTTCCAGAAGTTTGGAAAAGATAGTCTTAGAGGTAACAAAAGAATATCCGGTAGTATTGGTAACAGGCCCAAGACAGGTTGGGAAAACCACCATGCTTCAAAAGTTGATGGAGAATACAGACAGAGACTATGTGTCGCTCGATGATTTGCATGAGAGAGCTCTTGCAAAGACCGATCCGGAACTGTTTTTGCAGCTGCATAAGCCGCCCGTACTGATCGATGAAGTGCAGTATGCGCCTGAATTATTCACCTATATAAAAATATATGCGGATAAAAACCGCAGCAACGGTGATTTCTGGCTTACCGGTTCTCAAGCTTTTAAGCTGATGCAGGGAATTCAGGAGTCATTGGCAGGAAGAGTAGCGGTGCTCTCATTAGCCTCGTTATCGCAGGCAGAGATTTACGGAAATAGACTTGAGCCGTTTGTACTCGATATGAAAAAACTTTCCGCACGGAGCAGAGAGCGAAAACCTGCAAATGTCGGAGAAATTTTTGACAGAATATATAAAGGCTCCATGCCTGCGGTTATAAGCGGTCAAAATAAGAACACTCACATTTTTTACAGCAGTTATGTAACAACATATATTGAAAGAGATGTAAGAGCGCTTTCGGATTCGATTGACTCTTTAAAATTTTTGCGGTTTATAACTGCCGTTGCCGCACGGTGCGGACAGCTGCTCAATATCGCCGACATAGCACGGGATGCGGACATTAATCAAAAGCAGGTGAAGGGCTGGCTGGGTATTCTTGAAACGTTAGGAATTATTTTTTACTTACACCCTTATTCAAATAATATGTTAAAGCGCCTCGTAAAAACTCCCAAGCTGTATTTTTATGATACGGGATTAGTCTGCTATCTGACAAAGTGGGGCAGTGCGGAAACGCTGGAAAGCGGCGCTATGAACGGAGCCATACTTGAAAATTATGTTGTTTCCGAAATAATGAAAACATATCTCAATAACGGTAAAGCGCCCTTTATGTATTATTATCGGGACAAAGATGCGAAAGAAATCGATATCGTATTAGAGCATGACGGCGTACTTAATCCGATAGAAATTAAGAAATCCGCAAATCCGGGTTCCGAGCTTGTCAAAGTATTCAGCTTACTGGATAATGCTTCTATTCCGCGTTCTAAAGGCGCGGTAATCTGCATGAAACCGGAGCTTTCGGCAATTGATAGGGAAAACTACATCGTGCCGGTTTGGGTGATTTGAAATTTGTAGAATGTGTTATCAAAAGGGGATATTTATGAGAATATGCCAAAGCTGCGGAATGCTGCACAATAACAATCCGCAAACGCCGGAAGAAATAAGATAAGGAGAACTAACTCTATGCCGAGACCTACAACAAAAGAAGATTTAATCAAAGCTGCAAATGAGCAGTTTGCAAAACTGTGGACATTAATCGACGGAATGACTGACGAAGAAAAATCCGCCGATATTGTTCCGAACGATCGCGATAAAAACGTACGCGATATTTTGGTCCATCTGTATGAATGGCATTGCCTTTTGCTGAATTGGATACAGTCCAACACAAACGGAAAGCCTGCCCCTTTTTTACCGGCGTCCTATAATTGGAAAACCTATCCGCAGATGAATATCGAATTTTGGGAAAAACACCAAACTACGCCATATACCGACGCCGAAGCAATGCTTAAAAAAACGCACAAGGAAGCAATGGATATCATCGAAGCTTTTTCTAATGAAGAACTTTTTACCAAGAAAGTTTTCGATTGGACGGGAACAACTTCGCTCGGCAGCTACTGTGTTTCCGCAACATCGAGCCATTACGATTGGGCAACCAAGGATATTAAAAAAGCGCTGAAGAAGTGGAGGGAGAAATAGCCGTATTCGTATGCACTTTGTTCAAGCAAAAGGAATTTTATCGACTAAAAACGGAATGAACTTGTACCGCGGCTGTACTCACGGGTGCATCTACTGCGACTCACGGAGCGACTGCTATCAAATAAAGCATACGTTCGAAGATATCGAAATAAAAGAGAATGCAATAGAGTTGCTCGAAACTGCTTTACGGCGGAAACGAAATAAGTGCATGATCGGCACCGGTTCTATGACCGATCCGTATATGCCGCTTGAAGAAAAAATCGGTATGACGCGCAAAGCGATAGAAACCGTGTACCGGTATGGGTTCGGCTTTACCGTGATAACAAAATCGCCGCTGATTTTGCGCGACCTTGAACTTTTGCAGGCGGTGAACAAAAAAGCAAAGTGCGTTGTGCAAATGACGCTCACCACATATAACGATAAGCTCTGCAAAATCCTTGAACCGAACGTTGCCGCTACGAGTGAGCGTTTTACGGTGCTTAAAACACTGCGTGATGCGGGCATTCCAACCGTTGTGTGGCTTACGCCTATTCTGCCTTTTATCAACGATACAATAGAAAATATAGAAGGTATTTTGCAGTATTGCATCGAGGCAAAAGTGTTCGGCATCATTTGCTTTGGAATGGGTTTGACGTTAAGAGACGGAAGCCGCGAATTTTTTTACAAAAACCTCGATGCATCATTTCCGGGATTAAAAGAAACATACATGCAACGCTACGGCAATAGCTATTCTGTGATGAGTCCATATAATGCACGATTGATGAATCTATTCCGTACACAGTGCAAAGAAAACGGTATCGAATACAATCCCGATACAATCTTTTCGTATTTAACCGCATTTGAAGATAAGCAACAAGGCGGACAGTTGGAGTTGTTCTGATTCGTGTTTTTCGCTTTGCTATGCTGGAACACCTTGCAAAAGTAATTATGAAGAAACCTAGAAAAGTTTAACTTCTTTTTTTCAAATCTGATGCATTCTGATAGACTGCTGTGCTATAATGGCAGCACTGAGAGGTGGCGTTTATGAAAATATGTACTTGGAATTGCCGGTACGGTTTGACATTAGAAAAAGCTGCTTACCTTTGCCAAGCAGGGTATAATGCTGATATTTATGCTATTCAGGAATATGATATGCGGAATAATAAACCTATACATGAAATTGAAAAACACTTAGGACAATTGCAAGATAAATACGGCGATGGACGAGAATATAAAGACAATGCCGAATCCGGTGGGGATTTAGGTCTCGCGTTGTTTTCAAATACATATCGAATTGAACGCATTTATAGTAATACCATTCCATATAGATATGTTGTGCCATATAAGGTGACGTGCAAAGAAACCAACGAATCTTTTACGCTTATCCATGTGTGGACAAAGATTGCCGACTTGGAAGCTAATCAAAAACAGGATTATATTATGCAGGTAATAGGTGCTCTTGAAAACCCTACCTATAACAAATTATTAATTCCTGAAGATAATAAGGCATTATGGATTGGCGATTTTAACAGCAGTATGCAATTAAAAAATGAAATCGATAAAAACAATCATACGAGGTTTTTAGAAACCATGAAAAAATATGGTCTGGTGAGCGCGTATCATACCAATCGGCAAAAAAAACATGGAAAGGAAGATCAGTTTACTTTTATAGGCACATATAGAAACGGTCAACAAAGATTTTTCAATGATTATATTTTTTATCACCATGATCGATTTAAATGTAAAACGGTAACTATAGGTCGATTTAATACTTTTTCGTTCTTTTCCGATCACTGTCCTGTATTGGCAGAGTTGCAACTCCTTTAGAGCTTTCTCATATTCTACGAAACTTTTTCCAATGAAGAGCTTTTTACCAAGAAAGTTTTCGATTGGACGGGAACAACTTCGCTCGGCAGCTACTGCGTTTCCGCAACATCGAGCCATTACGATTGGGCAACCAAGGATATTAAAAAGGCGCTGAAGAAGTGGAGAGAAGCTCGGTAATGCTGAATATTCACCGATTATCAACAGCGCTTCGGCAGATAAAGAGGGTGATCCGGAACTCAAGGCATTTTCTTCCGTGTCTTTGCCATAGACTTCTGCCATGCCGCTCGCATTAAATCCCAATTTGTCCGGCCGTTTTTTCCAATCATCCGTACCGGTGCTTTTTTTGCCCATGCAATAATTTGAGCTTCGTATTCGCCGAACGGCATATCCATTTCATAAAGCGCTGTAAGTTTTTCGGGAATTCCTTGAAAGTCGATACGAAAACGAGAAGCAAGGAAGCCGTCTGCACTGTAGATATAGGCATGAGGGATTCTGCGTTTTGTGCATGAGGGTTCCGAAAAAGCCGAAATTTTCATACGTTTCATCAAGAAAATAGTCCGCTGATTTATGATCGCGTTCCTTTGCCCGCTTGTATCGTACGAGATTTTGCCATAAAAAACCGGTGTCGTCTTTTGTCATTTGTTTTTTAGTTCCCATACTGAAAAACAGCTCTCACCGATGTGTTCGGTAAGAAATGCGAGGTTTGTGATTTTCGATTTTTGCGTTATGATAAAATTTGCTTCATTCATTCTTCTTTCAATGCTTTTACAATTCCATAGAAAATCAAAAGATAAAGCAGAAATAAAACACCTGTTATGACTATGTACGCAGTTTGTCTAAATCCTGAAAAAACAAAAATCAAATGTTCAACCAGTACCAATACAAGGAAAATACTCGAAAAGATTTTTATATTCGCACTTCCTCTTCCAAAAGAAATCCCAAACATTCCGAATAGAGTAACAAAAAGAAAAACTCCGCCTCCGACAGTAAGAAACATATTCCCTGTTCCTGAAAAAAACCATAGCATATAAATGCGGAAATCCCGAGTGAAATCAAAACTAAAATCCAATTTATTTTCATAAAGTTTTCTCCATACTATGACCCGTTTAACTCATCGGCGGTACAGGCGGAATCGGCGGAGTATTTTGACCGAAAATTGCCGACAGTTCAGGCACGTTTCCGGCTGTCATCCAGTTTGCCATACCGGCTTTCCAAACAAGACTTTCGCGCGTAAACTGTCCGCTTGCTGCCATTTGAGAAAGTGTTGCAACCGTATAGGGGCCTGTTGTCTGTCCGTTTACTGCAACATTGTATTGACTTACTTGCGGCGGAGGCGGCGGAACCGGCTGACTCAATCCGCCCAAAGCGCCGTGCATCATTCCGGCCATATTCTGCCCGATTGCACTTCCCATAGCCATTCCTGCCATCATGCCTGCCGGATTAAAACCGCCGCCGTTGCCAAGGTTTATGCCGATACCGCCTGCCGCTCCCATCTTTCCCAGTGCTTCCGCTCCTGCAATGCCGACTCGTGTCTGCTGGTCAATCTGATGAGCAGCCAGATTTGAACTTTCCGTTCCGAGCCGTCTTTCCCGCTGGTACTCTTCCATGTTGATTTCCGCCATACCTTCCATCTGGCGAATATTGATAGCACTTTTTGCTTTTTCCTGCTCGCTTATGATGTCTGTTGTAACTGCTTTTAATTCACGATAACCTTCGCTTGATTTATCAAGTTCAATATCGCTTATATCAACCGAACTTGTTGTAACACCGAACTCACTTTCAAGCCGTTGTTTTAAAATAGGCTGCAAAACACTACTGACTTCAAAAATCTTTCGTTCAAGATGAATTACGGGAAGCCCTGTATCAAACGGGATATTTGTAACAATAGATTTTATATATTTGCAAACAGCATCCCGAATCTGCAATTTAAAAGCCTCAAGGTCAAAATCAATAAGCCTGTGAAGTTTTATAAATTCTTTGTAATTCGTAAGTCTAAAATTGATAGAACCGCGAACCGCAACGGGAACGGTAAAATTAGTATTGCGTGCATCAGCTACATCAAAAAACGGAACCCCGAATTTTACCTGAATGATTCCCGCAAGGTTTATAAAATAAACTTCCGCTTGAAAAGGGCTCGCCCCGCCGAATGCCGCACCGACAATCGAAGAGAGAATAGGAAGGTTTGCTGTTTTAATCGTATCGTCATAAGGTCCTTCAATATAGTCCTGCATTGTGCCGTCTTTTTGGTGATAAACAAAGACAGCGACTTCACCGTCTTTCACACGCAGACTTGAACCGTAGCGGATTGCGTTCTCTTTTTTTGTAGAATTCGCTTCTTCCGCTCCCTTAGGTCTCCATTTCCAAATCAAATATGTCGGCTCATCACAACGGATAACATCCATTAAACCGCCTTCGTGTTTTTTCTTGAATATGCCCATTAGGTTTACTCCAAAATTATTAATTCAGTATTCCGAGTTTTGTTAAAACGACAAGAAGTACAATTAGTGCTGCAAAACCGCCAAAGACAAAAATCAAAAATTTCTGCCACAATGGCATTCTTATTTTAGTTGTCTTAAAAATTTGGTTTACTTGTGCCAAACTTTCCGGATCCTTAGCAAAAATAAAAGGAGCGCGTGTTTTTAACTGTTTATATTTATTAATCCATGCAGTTCTAATTTGGTCATCTATTGAGCCTAGTGGAGCAGAGCAGGGCTGCGTAACGGAACCAACTGTAATGTATAAAAATTCAAAAAAATCTTCTTTTGCGTTTGGAATCGGGAACGATGTAATAAAATCGGATCTGTCACTTTTTGGAGTGTTGAATAAATCACTGTTAAAATTCGTAACCGAAGATGATGCTTTGATATTTCTCAGTTCAATGCCGCATTGAGGACATTTTAAATCATCGCTTGATAGAATTGCTCCACATGATGGGCATTTCTTCAGTTCCCCATCAAAAACTTGTTTGCGTTGATTTTCACTTCCTGTATTTCCTGCCGGTGTTCCGCAAGAATCACAGAATTTTGCACCGTCCATTAATTCTTTTCCACAATTTTGACAAAATGCCATTTTATTTTTCCTCCAAATTATAAAATTCTTCCCAAGAGAATTCTTTTATTGTTTTCATATCAAATTCAATAACTTTGTCGATAGGAACAATTTTCCCAAATGCAATGAACTTATCTTTGGGAATATGTTTTACAAGTAATTCATGAAAAAACTGTCCTCCTCGTTTTCCTGTTTCATCAGGTCTGTTGTCTATCAAAAGTTGATATTTAATGTTCTCATGTGTTTTTGATGATTGATAACCTGTTAGTTTCAAAAGCTCGCCAAAAAGTTTGTGTACTGCATTATGCCCGTCGCCGGATAAATGAGTTTTTGCTTCAACCATACAAAAATCACCGTTATCGTTGATGTATTCAATGTCTGCATGATTTTTCGCTCTGCAATTACTACATTGAACAGCACCAAGTCTATCACAAAAGGATTTTATTAAATCCTGTTCCGGATTTTTTCTTTTTTCTAAATCTTTCATCATTTTTTCCCGAATATTCCGCCAAAAGCAGAGCCAAAGGCACCTTTCATTTGAGATTTGACTTCGTTCATCGGCTGTGCGATTGAATCTTTCATCTGTTGTTTTGCCTCTTCAAAAGGCTGTGCCATTTGGTCTTTTATTTTTTCCATTTCGGTAAGTTCGCCTTTTGCCTTACGTTCTTCAAAATCCGCTTTTTTTTCGGCTTTTGCTTCTTCTGCCGCTAATTTGCACGCCTTTGAACAGTAGTTTTTCTTTGCCGTGGCGACAGCACGTCCTACAAGTCCGCCGGCAGAACCGAATAATCCGTCTCCGTCTATTTGCTTGTAGTATTTTCCGTACCAGTCACAGCGAACTTGTCCATTCCAAGCAGTTTTTACATGATTTAAAAATCCCATCTTATTCCTCCAATAATGATTATTTATTTCCAGCGATGCCGACAAAATCAGCATTGTAGTTCGGCTTTTTTATATTATACTCCATCCCTTACATATTCCTTTGGTCATTTTTCTTAAAAACTTTGGGAATTTTTCCCAAGACATGAATATCGGTTCGTGTTATACTAGATATGGTCGATAGTTTCATTACCGAACAATTTTACTGGAAAATCATGCTGCTAAGTCTTATTAAGAAAATTTTTAAAATCGAGTCGATATTTATCTACACCGCACTCGCAATCTTTTTTTGCACAATCTTTTTTAAGCGGGCAAGCAACAATCTGATTCAGAAACTCGACACGGAAATGTTATTGCTTCAAATGGATCCGAAAAGCATAGTTGCCGGCAGTGATAGCGCTGACATTTTTTCGGAAAATCCTGTAGATTTTGAATCAATTGCCCTTAAACTGAGATCGGACTACCAAGCCTTCACTTATTTTGATGCACCTCTAAAAAAAGAACTTGAAGCAATCATTCAAAACATTCAAAGCGGTAATCGTAACACAGATGCTATTATCAGTTTTCAAAATCACATTCATGAGGTGCAGACAAGGCTGAACCTCGGCTACGACTCTCTTTTATATAGCGCCCTTTTTCTGATTGCGATTGCAGCTTTTATAATCCTTGAAAAATTCTTTAAAAATTCAATGCAGCTCGAACAACTTAAAACAATGCAGACCGAACAGAGTAATTTCAGCCGCGACCTTCACGACGGAGTTGCGCAGAATCTTGCCGCGCTCAATATCTATCTTGAAAAAGAAGATTTTTCAAAATCGAAATTTTACGCAAAACAAGCCCTAAACGAAATTCGTTATATGATCGGCTCCGGAAGTATTGAGTTTACGGAAGATTTTGAAAAAATCATACGCGAGATTTGCAGTGCATTTGAAGTGAATTTCGGAATAAAAACAAATCTATATGTTGCAAGTCAGAAAATAGTTGCACTCAAAAATACGCAAAAGACACACCTCATCAGAATTTTGCAGGAGGCGTTGAGCAATATTTCACGACATTCCGATGCAACACAAGTTGAAATAAAAATTGTGGACGGGATTAATGATTTCCGTTTTATCATCTGCGATAACGGAAAAGGTTTTGAAGAACCCGAAGTTGAAAGCAAGAAGCTAAAAGTTGCTGTAAAGCATTATGGACTTACCAATATCAAAAAGCGTGCCCAAATGATAGACGGCAGTGCGGATTTTATAAATGAAGGAGGTTTTACCATTGCAATCACCGTTAAAGATTCTATTCATTGATGATCACACGGGCTTACGGGATGGAATGATTTTTATGCTTCAAAACAGAAATCCGTCATTTTCGATAATCGGCGTCGGAACAATCCCGGAAGTGGTAAAAAAACTTAATGAAGATAAAGATATCAAAATTGTGGTTCTCGATTTAAACCTCGACGGTGAAAACTCGCTTGAATCGGTTTCAAAAATTAGAGGCGTGAAATCTGATATTTTCATTTTGGTTTACACTATGTACAATGATGATATTCACGTAGAACATGCACTTTTGATCGGCGTTCAAGGTTTTATTACAAAAGAAGCCTCGATTGATGAAGTTGAAAAAGCAATCCTTGCCGTAGGTTCAGGGAACACGTATTACAATAGCGTTGCAAGCAAAGTTTTGCACACTCTTTTACCGCAGAACAAAGGTAAGCACAGCACTCATGACGAAAAAAGTTATCTTTTTGATAATTACAAAAGTCTTTCAAAAAAAGAGCAAGAAGTTTTCATTCATCTTGCTGAAGGTCTTGAGGTAGTTGAAATTGCAAAACTGCTCGGAAAATCGAAAAAAACAATCTTAAATCAGCGGACTGCTGTTTACGGAAAAATGTTTATTCGCGATCGGCATGATTTGATTGAAAAAGCAAAACTTTTAGGGCTGCTATTTTAATGGGAAAAAATGTAATGAACTGAATCAACCGAAGGATGTTTACAATCATGTTCACCATTGCAAGCATTGTGATTAATTGTATGTGTTCATATCTTGCAGGGCTTGTTGCTTTTCCTTTGTATTTGGATTCTCTGCTTACTATTGCTGTAACAGCCTTGTGCGGACTTATTCCGGGGATTGTGTGTGCAATCGCAAGTAACGCTCTTTTGTGCATTTTCGCAAACACAGGGCTTCTTTTTATGCTATGTCATATTTCTACCGCAGTAGTTGCACATCTGGTATTTTATTCCGAACGGAAAAAAGCAAAGACACCTTCAAACCCGAACACCCCTTATACGGATGTTTCTTACACAACCGAAAATTTTATGTGGATAGGTTTTATCTCAGCCATTACCAATTCAATTCTGGGCGACACCATTTCCTATCTTTTTTACTCAGCAAATACCTCCATTCCTCAAGTAGACAACGCTGTTCAAGGAATCTATGTTGTAACACAGAGCTTAACATTTGCGGCATACTTCGGCGGCACCGTTACAAATTTGATAGACAAAGTTTTCAGTGCGACAGTAAGTTTGTTCGTATATAGATTTATAATACAACACAAAAGATAATTTTTGGTCATTCCCTTTCTTGATTTAAGCTGCGCTTTAAGTTGTATATTATATGCAGGTTAAACGGTAGTTAGATGGACGGTTCACAGCAATGGTAAAAACAGTTATGTACAGAATGCTTTATTCGTACGAGGGTTTAATACCCCGACGCTTGCGTCGTAACAAAGGGTATTAAAGCCGACTGCAACCACCTTATGAGAACAACATACCCCGACGCTTGCGTCGGGGTTGTTGATTAATAATGACATTGTTTTTTATCAAAATATGTGTATAATTATATTGCAACATACACATAGGAGTTGTTATGAGAACGAATATTGTTATTGATGATACATTAATGATTGAGGCTTTGAATGTTTCCGGTTATAAAACCAAAAGAGAAACAGTTGAAGAAGCTTTAAAACTTTTAATCACATTGAAAAATCAGGCGAGCATAAGAAATTTCCGAGGAAGACTATTGTGGGATGGCGATTTGGAAAAAATGAGGCTTGATAAATGATTGTCGCAGATACATCAGTTTGGATTGATTATGTAAAGGGGATTGATGCGTCACATACCAATATTTTAGATCATGAATTAATCTATAACAGGGTAGTAACCGGGGATATAATAATAACCGAGTTTTTACAAGGTTTTAAAAACGATAGAGAATACCTCATCGCAAAGCAAATTATGGATAATCTGGAATACAGAGATTTTCTGGGAAAAGAAATTGCAATACAAGCTGCAAATAATTATAGGAAATTAAGAAAGCAGGGCATCACGGTAAGAAAAACAATAGATGTTATCATTGCAACATTTTGTATAGAAAATAGATTTCCATTAATACACAATGACAGAGATTTTGATCCAATGGAAGAAATTTTAGGCTTGATTGTTAAAAAGTAAAATAATCGCTGATATAACGATAATAATTTGATTCTTCCAATTTCGTAATTTGCCGTTTAGTCTTTGGAGAGAATGCTACTGTAAACATCAGTTAAAAACCTCATCAAAAGAATATGTTTTTCCCTTCTACAATCCAGTCATTGTAAGGTTGTTCGGCAAGGTAATAATCTTCCATATCGTCAAGCTGCTGCTCAATTGCTTTTATAGCGTAAAATGTTTTCGTTCTACCTGTTTTTTCAGCAAGATTTGCAAGTCTGTTTTCGAGTTCGGGTTTTAATCTTAATGCCAGCATAGCTGCCTCCTTGTTTTGCTATACAGATATAGCAGCATCGAGACAAATATGTCAATAAAAAACAGGCGGCCTTTTGCAGGGATGACCGTACATTTCAAAAGGTTAAGCGACGTCGTAAATAATGATGGGGCAGATGCGGTGTAAAGCATAATTTTACAGGAGACGATTTGCCGGTTGAAAATGTAACATGGCTTGAAGCTGTAGAGTTCTGCAATGCCCTAAGCATCGGGTGAATTTATTATATAATAGAATAGTATAGGAGATCATATATGCCTTACACAGTTTTAGAAAAAGAAATTGCAACGCTTCCTCATGCTGCAATAAGTGAAGTTGTTGATTTTATCCGCTTGATAAAATTGAAATTTCCTGAGGAGGATGCTGTTTCTGAAAAAAAATCTCTTTTTGGCGTTTGGAAAAATGAACCTTTTTATATGTCTCCGGATTTTGATGAGCCGCTCGAATATTTTGTTGGAATAATACAATGATAAAACAAAATCAGAATGCCGCTTGACATTGCGATGACCGCGCTTTCTATAATCCTGATGGGAGGCACGGTACTTTTCCCTGACGACAAGATTCACCAGATCTTGGGAATGACGCTGCTTGCGTCCGCGGTCTTGTACAATATATGTTCCTGCAGCAGCAGTTTTTCTTCTTCGATTTTGACAGGGGGTATGTTTTGTTCGCGGTAGATTACCTTTCGATCCTTGTGCTATTCGCGGCGGTTGCTCATTATGCAGGGATAAAAAGTAAGAGATAAAATCATTTATTATAATTCTTGACAATATGTCTAATAAGAAATATCATTTTAGAAAGTAAAACAAAAACACGAACCGGTGATGGTAGTCCGGTTGATATGAGCAATCATATTCAGTAACCTTCATTTTTTTGATGTCCGGTTTTACCGAGGCAGTTCTATGCCCGGAGGTAAATATGGACGACTTTACAATTACAACAGTATATTTTGATGGACAATTTTGGTGTGCATTCATTCAAAAACAGATAAATGGAATGTTTTATTCCGGTCGTTATGTGTTTGGTGCCGAACCGACAAATCCGCAGCTTATACAATGGATGTTGAATGATTTTTCGTATGTTCCGCTGTATAAAACGTCCGCGTATCAAAAAGTCCGTATAAAAGATGTTGTGAAAAGCAATAGTAAACCAAAATCTTTGGATCAATATAAAGAGGCGCAAAAAGAATACCTTATACAGAAAAAAATGAGTATGCGCAAAGAAACCAAAGCAATAAGGACAGATAAGTATAAACATAAAAAACCAAAGAAAGCAAAAGGATAAATATCGATCTTCGCCATACATAGATATGCGCAAGCTGTAAAGTAGGAGGCTGTATATGCGTAAAATGACTTATTTAGCGGTATTTGAGCCGGTAGGAAACGGCGCGTATAGCATTTATTTTCCAAATGTCTTGGGATGTGTGAGTTATGGAAAAAATTTTCAGGAAGCGCAAGCAATGGCACAAGAAGCGCTTGAATTACATATATACGGTCTTGAAAAAGATGGAGACGAATTACCGGTTGAAAATTTTTCCGACATACAAGTAGAAGCAGGCGATATAGTGTGTGCCATTACTATTTACCCTGATGTTGTTAAGAAACAAATGGATAATCGGCGGGTCAGAACAAATTGCACTATACCATATCATTTAAAACGGAAAGCGGAAGCACAAGGGATAAACTTTTCGCAGGTGCTTGAAACAGCTTTAGAAGAATTGTGCAGTTGAGAAATTCCGGCATTACGGCATATATGAAGAACTCGGCTCCGCGGCAAGAGATTCGCCGGTATACGGTTGTTCCGCCATCATCAGGTTATCAGTCCATAGTTCGCATTGGGTCATAACGGTTTGTACGGCATCTTCCATGCCTTCCGGCGGGTACTTATGTTTTTTTAAGAGTTTTTTGATAAGCATCCGCATGTGCGCCCGTGCACTTTCCCGCAGCTGCCAATCGATGTTTTTATTCTTCCGCAGCGCTTCGGTCAGTTCTTTGGTAATGGCGATCAGTTCGTCGTTTTCGTAAAAGTCTTTAATTGCTCCCGGCTTGGTAAGCGCATCATAAAAAGCGGATTCTTCGGCGTTCAAGCCCAGCTGCTTGCCTTCCTGTTCGGCAGCGGTAATCTGACGGGCAAGTTTGAGCATTTCGGCAATAACTTCTTCATTGGTCAGCATTCCGTTCAAGTATGCATTCACGGTTTGCTGCAGCATCTTACTGAATTTTTCGGATTTTACAAAATTGCGTCCCTTATAGATAGCAACCTGTTCGGCAAGCAGCCGTTTTAGCAACTCTACGGCAAGGTTACGCTCCTTCATATTCGCAATATCTTCCAAAAAGCCCGGAGAAAAGAGGGAAAATGCCTGTGAGATGTCCGAAAAAAGGTTAACCACACCGCTGCTTTTAATGCTCTGCGTTAAAAGCTCGTTGATGCGGCAGTTTAGTTCGGGCAGCGAAAGACGGCGGCCACCTCCGGTATAGCTTAATCTTACTAAAAAGACACGCACCGCTTCAAAAAAGGCTGATTCAAAGCGTAATGATTCGGCAATAGTAGAAGAGCAGAGAGAAAGCGCTTGACGGAGCAAAAATGATTCTTTCATAAAAGCTTCTTTTGCCTTTTCTTTTCCGCGTGCCATAAGAAAGTTCACTGCACCGCTTATTGTCTTTGCCCGTTCAAGATCGCTGCCCGTCTTAAATTTTTCATAGTCATACCCGTGTAAGAGATCACGGCAAATAGAAAGTTTTTCAAGGAAGGTCGGCCGGGCAGCAGAGAGAATATCGGTGTCGCCGTAATTCTTTTTGTCGCGGTTCGTATAGTCGTTCATTGCCTGCTTGAGTGCTCGCATAATCCCGATGTAATCGACTACCAGTCCTCCTTCTTTGTCCTGAAACACACGGTTGACACGGGCAATTGCCTGCATCAGATTATGCCCTGCCATAGGCTTGTACACATACATGGTTGCAAGGGACGGTATGTCAAAACCGGTCAGCCACATATCGACGACAATCGCAATCTTGAGCGGGCTTGTATTATCCTTGAATTTTGTTGCAAGTGCATCGCGCCGGCGCTTATTTCCGATAATACTCCGCCATGATTCATCGTCGTCATTAGTAGAAGTCATTACAACGGCCACGGTTTCAGTCCATATCGGGCGCAGCTCCAGCATTTTACGATAAATCTTCATCGCAATAGAACGGGAGTACGCGACGACCATCGCTTTACCGGTAAGAAGACAGGCTCGGTTGCCTTCGTAGTGTTCGATAATATCGCGCACGAGCGAGTCGATAGCCTCATCGCTTCCGAGCAATGCTTCCATCCTAGCAAGTTCGTGCTTGCTTTTTTCGATCACATATTCATCAGTCCGCTGTGCAGCCGCATCATATTCCGCATCGATGAGCTGTAAGGTTTCTTGATCGAGCTTGAGCTTAATCACTCGGCTTTCGTAATACACCGGGCGTGTTGCACCGTCTTCAACAGCCTGCGTCATATCGTAAATATCGATATAGTCGCCGAATACTTCGCGGGTACTGCGGTCGGCAGCGGAGATCGGCGTACCGGTAAAGCCGATGTAGCTTGCATTGGGAAGACTGTTGCGGATGATACGCGCCGTGCCGATAACCCGCTTAGCAATAGCTTCCCCTGCTTCGTTTTTTGTCATTTTGATCTTTTCGCTCAGACCGTATTGGCTGCGGTGCGCTTCATCTGCCATTACAATGATATTTCGGCGTTCCGAGAGCGGTTCGGCAGATTCTTCAAACTTTTGCATCGTGGTAAAAAAGATGCCGTTAGCCTGCCTCCCTGCAAGCAGCCGTTTTAAGTCCTGCCTGCTTGTTGCCTGTACCGGTTCCTGCCGCAAAAAAGCTTTACATTTCGCAAACTGACCATAGAGCTGATTATCAAGATCGTTCCGATCCGTAATTACTACAATGGTTGGGCTTTGCAATACCTGCTGCAGCAAGTGAGCATAAAAGACCATCGAGAGGGACTTTCCACTGCCCTGCGTATGCCAAAACACCCCGGCTTTCCCATCCGTTTTGACCGCCTTTTGCGTCGAAATAATCGCTTTCCGCACGGCAAAATACTGATGGTAGCCCGCAAGGATTTTAAAGACATCCAATCCTTCATGAGAAAAGCAGATAAAATTTTTGATGATGTCCAAAAGCCGTTCTTTTTTAAACATCCCTTCAAAAAACGTGTCGAATTGCGCATATTGGGTATTTTCGTAGCTACCGTCCTTTGTTTTCCACTCCATAAAGCGGTCTTCCCCTGATGTTATCGTGCCTGCTTTTGAGGTGAATTGATCACTCATTACGCAGATCGCATTATAGATAAACAAAGAAGGAATTTCCGCCATATAGTTGCGGATTTGCCGGTATGCTTCGGAAGCGTCGGTTTCTTCGCGGGATGGAGACTTTAGTTCTATCAGTACAACGGGTAAGCCGTTCAAAAAAAGGAGCATATCCGGACGTTTGGTGCTGTTTTCGATATATGTCCATTGATTGGCAATGATAAAAGAATTGAGAGAAGGATTTTTATAGTCGGCAAGATATACGATGGTCGATTGCTGCTTGCCGTTATCAAAATACCGTACATTGATGCCGTTTTGTAAGTAATCCATAAAAAGCTCATTCTTTTGCAGCAGCTCAGCATTTTCAAAACGCTGCAATGCAGAAAGCGCTTCCTGAATCGCTTCTCGGGGCAGACCGGCATTGAGTCGATACAGCGCATCCTCTAAAACCGTATGATACAAAGGGCTATGAAAATCCCGCTCGATATCCGGTCCGTATACATGCTCATAGCCCAACGTTTCCGTAAAAAGCTCAATTAAAGAATGTTCATAATCGGTTTCGGTATATCCACCCATAGTGCTTTCTATCTCTCCTTTTGAAATAGACGGTTTAATTTCCGCTATCGCTACGCTAAATCAGAATTTATCGGCTGATTGATCCAATATATCTAAAATCTTATGCGGTGTTACGACAAACGGTTCGGTCGGAAAGTGCTTTATATTGCCGGTAATTAAAAAGGCTTCAAACTGCTCCCGAGCATGGAGCGTAACTGCATAAAAAACAATGTCTTTCGGATCAGGCATCGGCTCTTTAACCGGTATACCGTTAAATTTTAACCCTATCTCTTGTATCTCATTTACGACAATATCAACCGCTGCCGGAGGAAAGCAAAATTTTGGCCGGTGCAGCACAGCAGTGTATTCGGCAATGATTTCCGCATTATAAACGGGGATAATAGTACCTGCATACATAGCATTAATAACATAATGGGGGATAGAATTTTCTTTCAAAAATGCAGAAACAAGCACATTAGTATCGATAACGGCATATAAAGGCATATCATTGCCCTTTGCGTACTGCATCGATTTCGCTATTAATTGCTTCGAGACTCATGTCGGAAACACCGTTTACCGCAGCGCTTTGAGTCATTGCCTGCATCGCCGACATTACATCCGGTCGGATTTGTCGTTTCAGAGCATGCTGCTCGGTATTGCCCAACTTCATGCTGAACGGAATGCCGTTTTCCACAACACTCCGCTTAAAAAAAATACGCACCGCTGTCGATAAGTCTAAGCCCAGGTGCTCATAAACTGCGGCAGCATCATCTTTCAGCTTTTCGTCCACCCGAATTTGAACCAAGGTACTTGCCATACAAAGTCTCCTGTAGCTAATATTATCATACAAAACATTCTTTCTGCAAGTACATTGTAATGACTTAATACTTATATTCGCAAAAGGCTTTCAAATTGTTTGAGAATAAATTACCCCAGCTCTATCTTTGACACATCGATCTCTCCGGACGTAAGCTTTGGTAGGAGCGTATCGCGAAGGGTGGAAAGAGCGTTGATTTCAATACGGTTAGCTATCATTAAATTATATATTTGACCAAGTAAGTCCCCTACTGTTAAATATACTTGTTTTGTAGGAATAACAACTTCTGCTTTTGCTAAATTTTCTCGTTTGATATGTCCCATTGTGGTTGCTTTATCTGCGGCTTCAGTAATAAAGTGATGCAAATGAAATTTTGTCCAACAATAATAAAACCATTTAGCATATTCGTTAGAAGTTACTTTGAAAAGATGCTGATTCAATCCACATAGACCTCCGCACCAGAAATCGACTAATAAACTTCCAGACCAAGAAAAAATAACATCGCCATTATGTATTAAATAAAAAGGATCTACAGTATTTGAACATAATTCACTGCTGCTATCGCAAAATCCTTGACGAAGTTCTTTTATTTTCATAACAAAAATTCCTTGCTCATGACTGGTTGGCCGATATTTTTGCATTGCAAGTCCATTCGTATAATCAGCAATATCAAGCAAACAAGCTTTTTGCCAATCATCCGGCATTGTGCCGCCGAACGGCTCAAAATCAATAAACCACGACTTAAAAATTGCCTGCGCTTGCTGCTCTAAATTAGTATTTATCGGCTAAAAAAGTAGCTGCACCAAAAGAAAAAACAACAAACAAAAAGAAGCAAAAACAACAACAGTAAATTAGTATTTATCTGCCGTTTCAGCTCGATTTCATCGTCAAGAAGTCTTAACAATTTGGCAATTTTTTGCTGTTCGGTGTATGATGGACAGGATATTTCAAGATTTTTCACAACATCAAGTTGTACTCTTTGTCGTCCGGAAGAGCCAACCATTGATTTTATTGCGCATTCCCTAACGAAGGAACTCGTCGCTAAATAGTAAATATAATCAGCATCGGATATTTCTTTTTTAGCCCTTAAAATAATATATTCTGTAGAGCCAAATCCGATTTCATTATCATTTAATAAAGAAATTTTGGCTGTTTTACCATTTTCCAAACATGGCGTAATTCTTGCCATGATTGTATCACCGTTACGAAATTTTGTTCCGCTATAAAAAATTTCTTTTGTATATCCTATAACATCTCTACAAAAAGGAATAAGTTGGGACATTTCTATTTTCTTAGCGATAGAGCCTTTTTGTATGGTTTCTTTAGGATTAAATTCAATAATATCTTCTAATTTACATTCTCTCCAGTTTTCCATATTTATTCCTCAGCAAAATCATTTCTTATCCAATATATTTGCGATGGGCAATTTTTACATTGCTTTGTTTGACCATCGCGTACTGTAATGTGGTATCGATACGTTTATGTCCTAAAAGCTGCTGCAGCTGTTCGATGGGCATCCCCTTATCAATTGCCATGGTTGCCAATGTTCTTCTGAACTTATGGGGATGAACCCGCTGCAGTCCTAACTGTTTGCCTAACCGGCGCAAACAGGTTTCAATACCGCCGATATTCATTCTATTATATGGCGATTTAAGGGAGACAAAAAGAGCAGGATTTTCATCTGTTCTACTCCTAAGGTAATTTTTTAAGTGAATCTTTGTCCGCGCATCAAAATATACCACGCGTTCTTTATTCCCTTTGCCGAATACAACACATTCTCGTTCGTTAAAATCTATATCATTCCTATTAAGAAGCACCATTTCTCCTACTCTCATGCCGGTTGACGCAAGCATGTCTATTATTGCCAAATCGCGCGGTTCGGTGCAGTTATCCCGCATCATTTCTAAAACTTCATCAGAATACGTTTCTTTTATGTTCGTTACCGCTTTTACTTTATGGATTCGCCGTACCGGACTTTTTAGAATATGATCTTCATCTTCAAGCCACGAGAAAAAACTTGATAATATCCGGCGGATATTATCAATGGTAACTCTACAGGACTTTTTTTGCTGCTGATAGTCTGTAAGATACGTGCGTATATCCTCCGTTTCAATCTGTTTTACATCTTTTTTTACCGCAGAAAGCATCGATTGAATGGTAGTCTGGTAGTATTTTAACGATTTTTCCGAACAGCCTTCAATCCTCTTCGCAGATAAAAATAAATCCACTAAATTAAGTGCAGAATCCTCCGAATTTTTTTCTGTTTTTGTTATTTCATACTGGAAAAGAACATATTGCATTACCTTTTGCAGTTTTTCAAGCTGATCGTTATTTAAGTATGGCAACATAGCCTGCATAACATCATTTACCAGATTTTGTTTCATTGCATATCTCCTCTCTACCTATGGTATCGGTAAAATAGCGAGGAGCAGCCGCTATCGCTACGCTAAATCAGAATTTATCGGCTGATTGAGCTGCTTAATTCAAGGCTGAATGATCGATTTCTGCTATAATTGATTAACGGGACAGCCGTTTTGCCGTGCCCAGCGGATAACTTCGTTCATGCGTTTTTGATAGCCTTTCACGCCGGAACTTTGCAGCCATGCCAAATTATCCAAGTCTATTCTAAAGGATACCGGTTTTTTTAACGGTTTCCAATTTTTTAAGTGTCCTTCTGAAAAGTCCTTTTCCGTAAGTTCCGGAATATCCGTAAAATCGATATTTTTACGTAATTCTTCAATTCTTTTAGTTGTAAAACTGTTTGCACCATTGTTCATAGAATCTTTCCTCTTCTTTTGTCGAAGCGCGGGCGGATATAATCCTTATGCGTTCCCGCTCCGTATAACTGGAAACTATAACTGCAAATCCGTTGACTTTAGCAGTTCCAATATATCGTATTTCATCTAAACTTGAATGAATAAAATCTTCCCGTTCCCAAAAAAGAGGATCATCAAACATCGGCAGGATTTCTTCAAAAGAAATACCGTGTTTTTTCATGTTCAACATCTCTTTTTCTTTGTCCCATTCAAACCGACCGTGTATAACTGTTTCACCCATGTATCTACCTATCATTATTATACATTCTGTATATACAATTCGTCAATTATTTTTTTGATTTATTATCAATGTATAATAAGACACATTAATCTATCTCTATCTTTGACACATCGATCTCTCCGGACATCAGTTTTGGCAGGAGCGTGTCGCGAAGGGCGGAAAGGTTATATATTTCTTTTATATTATTATCGATAGTAGTATTGATAGCTGCAAATTGATCTATGAGAGCAAAATGATTAAGTTCTTTAGGAGCAATTAATTGGAAATCTTCAAGATTTCCTTTTGTAATAAAGCTAATTACAGAACCTCGTGCAGCTTTTGTAATTTCAGACAGATGAAATTTCACAGCATAGTACAACCAACTTGCATATTTTGAAATTGTTGGTATTAGCACGTATGTACGTTGATATGCTTCAAATTTTCCATTGTACCACTTAACATTAAAATCACCGTTGCCTGCTACAAGAATAGCATTTGCATCAAATGAATATTCATCTGTCCAACTAATAGCATGCGAGCAGCTAAAAAACGGATAACGTCCTTTTTCTGATGCAGTATTCGCGTTTTTCTTTCCCGTTATCACCGGTAAAAAGTCTCCTAACCGATATTCTATCCAATCATCCGGCATTGTGCCGCCGAACGGCTCAAAATCAATAAACCACGACTTAAAAATTGCCTGCGCTTGCTGCTCTAAATTAGTATTTATC